>JAQBOS010000368.1 GCA_028287925.1 Mucilaginibacter sp.
CTTATATAAACAGTACTATTACCCGCTCTGTCATCACCTTTAAAACAAGGAATATGGGCATTGGGGTTAATGGCTCAATTGGCGGCTTACAGGCCGATGTTCATTTCAACCCCGCCGATCCAACAACCAGCACCATCGAGGCTTCTGTGGATGTTAACAGCATCAATACTGATAATTCAAGCAGGGACGAACATTTAAGAAGTGAAGATTATTTTGATATGGTGCATTATCCCAAAATAACCCTTAAATCTGTTTCGTTTAAACACAATAGCGGCAATAATTATACCGGGCAATTTAATCTTACTATAAAGGGTAAAACCAAACCGGTTGAAATTCCATTCACCTATACACAAACGGGCAATGCAGCAGCATTTAAAGGCAGCTTTAAACTAAACCGCCTTGATTACGGTATAGGCAGCAGCAGCATGATCCTTGCAAACGAGGTTACTGTTAATATTGATGCGGGGGTGGAGTAAGAGACTAGAGATCAGTTGATCAGAGATTAGGTTAAATTTCTATTTGCTAAAATCGAAGCGTCTTTCGGACTTTCGGACTTTCCCGGCTTTCGGACTAAAACCAGCCCCCTATCTCTATTTTTAACAATTTAATAACTAAGCTCTAATCTCCAACCTCTAATCACTAATCGTATCTTTACGATTATGAAACTTCGCATACTTGTTTTAATTAACGCGGCAGCGGTTGCTGTAACCCTTTCGACTGTAAATTATTATTTTCAGCACAGTTGGTATAATGTTGCGCTAACATTTTTTATTACCATAATTACCAGCTTTTTGGTTTTCTATTACCTGATAGAAAAATATGTGTATTCAAAAATAAAGCTCATTTACAAACTGATCCATAACTTAAAGCTTGGTCGCGATCTGCGCGATGCCCTTGGCGAACATGTTAGCGCCGACCCAATTAACGATGTGGAAACAGAGGTAAAAGAATGGGCGAAAGAAAAGAAGAGTGAAATTGATGAACTGCGTAAACAGGAAAAATTCCGCCGCGATTTTTTATCCAATATCTCGCACGAGTTTAAAACCCCTCTTTTTGCTATCCAGGGATATATTGAAGCCCTGCAGGATGATGACTTTGAGGACAAGGATATGGCAAAACAGTTTTTGGCAAAGGCATCAAAAAATGTTGACCGCTTAAGTTACCTGATAAAAGACCTGGATGAGATCTCAAAGCTGGAGTCGGGCGAGATCCCTATAAACCTTACCCGTTTTAAAATAAACGACCTGATAAAAGAGGTTTTTGAATCGCTGGAGCTTAAAGCCAGGCAGCATAACATTAAATTAATATTCAAGCAAAAATATGATGAGCCGATACTGGTTAATGCCGATCGCGAAAAAATAAGGCAGGTGCTGGTTAATTTAATTGACAACTCATTTAAATATGGAAATGAAGAAGGCAGCACCTCCGTTAGCCTGTTTGAACTGCATGACCAGGTACTTGTTGAGGTTACCGACGACGGGATTGGAATTGAGGAAAAATTCCTTCCACGCCTGTTTGAGCGCTTTTTCCGTACGGATACAAGCAGGTCGCGGCAAATTGGCGGATCAGGCCTTGGGCTTGCTATTGTTAAACATATTATTGAGGCACATGAGCAAACAATTAATGTGCGCAGTACCGAAGGCCTGGGCTCAACTTTTGGATTTACGCTTCAGCGTTCAAAGCAGACTTTACATTTGCCTAACATACCAAATCTAAAAAATTAACATTAACTTAACATTGCAAAGTTACCTTTGCCCAAATCCCCATTAAATTATGTCGTTAAACAGCATTTTTCAATATTTTGTACCAAAAGATAAAAAGATATTTTTTCCGTTATTTGAGCAGGCAGCAAATAACGTTGTAACCATGGCAACCATATTAGTTGAAGCGGTTAATTCCAACAATCCCGCCACCCGCGAAGAGCTGTTTAAACAGATTGATAAATTAGAGAACAAGGGCGATGAAATAACGCACCAGGTGCATCTTGAGCTCGGCAAAAACTTTATTACCCCTTTTGACCGCGAGGATATTCATGCATTGGCATCAGCAATTGATGACGTTGCCGATTACATACAAGGCGCGGCAAACCGCATGAGCCTTTACCGGATTGATGATTATAACGAGCATATCCGCAAACTATCTGAGCTTACCCTGCAGGCAAGCGTCGATCTTGAAAAAGCAGTAAGAGAGTTAAAAGACCTCAAAAATGTACGTAACATTGCCGATTCTTGTATCAGGATAAATAGTGTTGAAAACCAGGCCGACTATGTTTTTGACCGCGCAGTGGCTGATCTTTTTCTGTATGAAAAGGACGCTATCCGCCTTATTAAATACAAAGAAATACTATCTGCACTTGAAACCGCAACAGATATGTGTGAAGATGCTGCCGATGTTATGGAATCTATTTTAGTTAAAAACGCATAATTTTAATGGTTACACCTATACTGATTATTATTGTTTGCCTTGCGCTGATATTTGATTATACCAACGGTTTTCATGATGCTGCAAACTCCATTGCCACTATTGTATCAACCAAAGTTTTAACACCTTTTCAAGCCGTTGTATGGGCCGCTTTTTTTAATTTTTTGGTTTATTTTTTTATAAAAGACCATAAGGTTGCCAAAACAGTTTCCAAAATAGTGGTTGAAAATTTTATTACGCTAAATGTAATTCTGGCAGGCTTAATAGCTGCAATTTCATGGAACCTGGTAACCTGGTGGTTTGGCATCCCTTCCAGCTCATCACATACGCTTATCGGCGGGTTTGCCGGGGCAGGTATCACCAACGCAATATACATGGGCGCAAGCGGCTTAAGTGCCGTAAATATGTCGTACATAATTACCATACTGGCTTATATAGTGCTGGCGCCGGTAATTGGTTTAATAGTTGCCTATATAGTAACCATTATAATCCTGCATATCTGCAAAAATGCAAGGCCGGCCGTGGCCGAGCGATGGTTTAAAAGGCTCCAGCTTGTATCATCCGCAGCCTTAAGCTTTGCACACGGCGGTAATGACGCTCAAAAAGTAATGGGCATTTTGTATGTGGCAATAGTTACAGCGAAAATAATAAAACCGGGAGATGTTATGCCAAATTGGATCCCGCTGGCATGTTACTCGGCTATTGCCCTTGGAACTTTGTCTGGCGGATGGAAAATAGTAAAAACCATGGGGTCAAAGATCACTAAAATAACCCCGCTTGAAGGCGTTAGCGCTGAAACTGCCGGTGCCATCACCCTGTTATTTACTGAGCATTTCGGGATCCCGGTTTCAACCACACATACCATTACGGGCTCAATTATAGGTGTTGGCTTAACAAAGCGTTTATCAGCCGTGCGCTGGGGCCTAACCATAAATATTATTTGGGCATGGGTGATCACTATCCCGGTATCTGCACTTATTTCCGCAAGCATATTTGCACTGCTAAGAGTTTTTTTTAAATAAACTTTCTGCTAAAAAATTTTGTTTAATTTGGCAGTAATAATTTTGATAAATTAACTTTAAAAGCTACCCCGAAATGAAAAACGCATTTTTAATTATTCCTGTCCTGGTTTTATCTTTAACATTATCCAGCTATAATTCTCCTGTTCCTGTTAAAGCAAATCCAATTCAAATAAGCATTCCCTCATCATTAGATATGGGCAATGCATTAAAACAAGCATTACAACAGGGAACCGCTAAAAGCTCAGATCAGCTTTCGGCTGTAAATGGCTATTTTGGCAATGCCGCCATAAAAATCCTTTTCCCACCACAGGCTCAAAAAGCGGAAAAAACATTAAGGGGCTTAGGTTTAGGTAAATTGTGTGACAATGTTATCCTTTCATTAAACCGCGCCGCCGAGGATGCAGCCAAACAGGCAAAACCTATATTTATTGCTGCCATTAAACACATGACCATTCAGGATGTATCAAACATTTTACTGGGCAACCAGGATGCCGCTACTCAATATTTTAAAAGAACAACTACCGATCAGTTAACCGGCGCATTTAAACCGGTTATACAGGGCAGCTTAAATAAAACCAACGCTACAAAATATTATAGCCAGGCCGCCGGCGAATACAATAAAATTCCTTTTGTAGGTAAAATGAACCCTGATATCAGTGCCTATGTTACCCAAAAAGCTATTGACGGTTTATTTTTTGAAATAGCGCTGGAAGAACTTAATATTCGTAAAAACATTAGCGCCCGCAGCACACCTTTGCTGCAAAAAGTATTTGCCTTTGCTGATAAGAACAAGAAGTAGGAGGAATAGAGACAAGAATTCAAGAGTCAAGACACAAGAAATAATAGCTATTCTTTTTATCTTGACTCTTGATTCACTGTTGTCCGGTAAACGGGTAAAAAAAAACAGGGGCATAAAAACCCCTGCATAGTTTAATTTTGAATTACCACACTCAAAAAGCAAACTATGCCCAAAAGTACATTTTTTACCGGACAGCCGATATTTAATCAGCTGCTATCTTATATCCCCCGCACTAAAGTTGATCGGCTAGCACGTAAGCATAATTCGGATCATTATTGCAAGAAGTTTAAAGCGTATGATCATTTGGTGACTATGCTTTTTTGCTGCTTTCATCATTGTACATCCCTTAGGGAACTCATAACCGGCATTCAGGTAAACGCACATCGGTTAAATCACTTGGGGATGGTACATACGCCCCGCAGGAGCACACTTGCAGATGCAAATGAACGGCGTTCTGCCGACTTTTTTGGGGATTTATACGATGAGCTGTTTAAATATCATTTTGGAGTTTTACCGGACAGCTTGCCTAAGGGTAAACTGTCTGATAAAATATTTATCGTCGATTCAACAACAGTTACTTTATTTTCAGAAGTTTTTAAGGCATGCGGAAATGCTAAAGCAAATGGAAAAAAGAAAGGTGGCGTTAAAGCTCATGTAATGATCAGGGCTAAGGATAACGTTCCTTGTTTTGTTCACATTACCAGTGCCTCAACTAACGACAAAACGGTAATGCCTCAGTTGAATTTGCCTAAAGGCTCTATTCTGGTCATGGATAAAGGCTATAACAGCTATATACCTATGGCTGAATGGACGAAAAAGGGTGTTACCTGGGTAACCCGGTTAAATAAAAGGGCGAGTTGTGAATGCGTGGAGGAGAGGCCAGTGAGTGATAAGATGATAGCTAATGGCATACGTAGCGATAAAAATATTCTATTAGGGAATCCGGAAAAGGCTAACAAAGTACCTTTATTGGAAGCCAGACTGATTACTTACTACGATGAAGAAACAGATAAGGAATTTCAATTCATTACCAATAACAGGGAACTTAGTGCTTTAACCATAGCTGGTATATATAAAAGAAGATGGCAGATTGAGCTGTTATTCAGGCGCATCAAGCAAAACTTCCAACTTAGTAATTTCCTTGGAGACAACCAAAATGCTATTAAAATACAACTATTGTGTACCCTAATAGCAGATTTGCTGGTTAAGGTAGTAAAAGACAAAGCTGATAAACTAAAGAAAAACAAATGGTCATTCGCCAACGTAGCGGGCCTTATCAGGCAGCACCTTGGAACTTATATCGACATCATTAAATTCCTTGTAAATCCCGAGAAAGCCATTGTCGGATATACCAGCGAAGCGAAAAATTATCAACTCTCACTTTTTAAAACCTGAGGGGGGCTTTGTTTTGCAACACACCCTAAAGCGCGCCGCAATTTAACGCCAACCATGTTTTAATTCTATTTCTTATTTTTACCGGACAACAGTGACTCTTGATTCCTGACTTCTTGATTCTGTCTTCCTATTTTTTAGAAACGAATTTTATGCGAACCTCAACCTGTTCGGTTTGCCCGTTGCTGCTGCCAATCCAATCAGGGCCATTGTTTATCAAATCAATGGCCTTTTTATTTGTTGCCGGGCTTAAGCCTTTTATAACGGTAACCTCGCTGATATTACCATTATTATCAATCATAAGTGAAAGCTTTATTATGCCTTTTTTGCCATCAGGCGATACTGCGTTCTCATTTAAATATTTTTTAAAGCTATGCCAGCCTGCCTGGGGATGGGCCGCTGTTACGGTTTCATCTTCCTTTTTTTGTGAGCCATATCCCACAACAACAACTTCATTAAGGGATTGATTATTGGGCTCCAAACGTATTGTCTTTAACGAATCCCGGTTGCGCGCACTTACTTTAACTGTATTGTACCCTATATAAGCAATAACAATACTTGATCTGTTACTATCAACCGGGATAGAAAATTTTCCATTATTATCGGTAACAGCGCCAAATTTTGTTCCTTGCACACGAACAGACACCCCGGGCAAGGCCATTCCGTCGTTTTTATCAACAATTCTTCCCTGGAGAATTATATTTGATGAAAGTGCGCTAAACGGCGAGTTTGCCGGTGTTTTTGTTACGCCTGCAACCTGGCTTTGTAATATCCGTTCAGTACCTGCAGGAGGGATGCTTTTTAATTTGCTTTCCTCAGTAGCCGGAACATTTTCTTTTACATCTTTTTTCTTTGGCGCCGTGTAGTTCATTACTACCATTTCATTTAAGGGAGTGGTATCTGTCGCAACGGTATCTGCTTTAGCTTCCGTAGGTTCTGCGCTAGCTATCATATCATCAGCCAATGTTTTATCAGCAGCAACAACTTCGCGCAGAGCGCCTCTTCTTCCTGTTTTTTTAAGAGATTTTTCCGGTGTGGCAGCAATGTTAGCAGCAATTTGATTATTTACAACCGTATCAGTTGCTACCGGTTTAGCTGCGGCAGGCTTCGCCATCGGTTCAGCAATCTTTGCAGTGGTTTGAGGCCCTGGTTTATGATCATTACTTAACCATAACCAGCCAATAGTAAATACAATTAGCACAGATGCTGCAATAGCTAAAGTTCTGTAAGGGATTACGCGCCTTTGTTTAGGCGTTATCCGCTTTTGCAAACGGCTGGTAAGATCATCAAGGTTTGTCTGCTGATTGGTTGCGGCATTTTCATAACCTTCCAGCGCATCCATCAAAAAAGGATCGTCCTGGGCACGTTTTTCCAATTGATGCATAGCAGGGGCATCAAGTTCTCCGTTCAGATACTTCCTTATCAGCAATATGTCCGTTTCCTTTTTACTCACTATCTTTTTCCAAACAGATCTTCAGGTTCCTCTTGCCGTTCTGTATATAGCTTTTTACATCGTTAAGGCTAAAGCCGGTAAGTTCCGTTATTTCTTTATAACACTTCTCTTTTAAATAAAACAAGCTTATACTTTGTTTTTGATTGTCAGACAATTTATCCATACATCTTTCCAATGCCTGCATAGCTGCTTCACGGTTATTATCATCAGGATGCAAAACCAGTGAAAATTCCATAACATCATCCAAATTAACCAGCTCCATCTTTTTATCCGACCGCAATTGCATTAAACAATAATTACGGCTCAGCACGTAAAGCCAGCTCTTAAACTGTTTGATATCATGCTGCTTAAACTTCACTGTCAGTTCCTCAAAGATCCCCATAACAGCATCCTTTGCCTGCTCCTCGTCCTTAAGATATTTTAAGCAAACCCCATAAACCAATGCCATCTGCTTTTCATAAAGCTTGCCCAAAATCGCCAGATCTCCGCTTTCGCGGTAATTGATCAGCAGTTCATTATCGTCTGCATCAGTGGGTTTAATTGGTTTACTAAAAAAATTCATTCCGGGGCGGCTAAAATAATTTTTTTTAACGGTTTATGGAAATATGCTTTTTTAATCTGTTGGAAGATGAAAAAGATCCTGATGTCGTGTCATATATGAGTTGATTTTTAGCCTTGAGCCAAAAGTCTATAGCTCTAAGCCAGAAAAAAATAAAATTCATTATAACTTATAATTAAAGACTGTTGACTTAACACTGGTGGGTTAATAAATGATCTTTGGCATTCATGTTTTTACATTCCCTGCGTTCTTCCCGCCACATCATGCGCCAAATTTTCCACAGTTTTTGATCCTGACATTCCCATATTGCCCGGAATTATTAATCCTAAGTAAAATTAATTTTTCCAAACAAGAATAAAACATCATATTGGCTTAAATAGTGATGTGGCATATCTATTGCCTCTTTATTGGTAATCAACGTATTTTTAAACGCGGTAACAGTATTATTACAAAAACAAATATTACTTAAATCGTTAGTTTTAAAATACTTATATTAGCCATTATTTAAACTGATTATTATGTGCAAACTTGTAGTAATTGATGACAACCCAACAGATCACTATATTATGCAACGTTTACTGCATAATAATTATAACTGTCAGCAAGCTACCTATACTTTTGATGGCAGGTTGGTTTTAGATTACTTAGAAGAAAATAAAGACAGCGGCACCATGCCGGATGTAATATTTTTAGATCTTGATATGCCCCAGCTTACCGGCTGGGAATTTTTAGACAAGCTGGAATCCTTTAATGCAGATGCAAATAAGAACGTTAGGGTTCATATCATGAGCTCGTCTATCCGGACTGCCGATGTTTTTCAGTCGAAAAAATATGCCTGCGTCAATTCATTTATGACCAAGCCCCTATCCCGCGACCTGGTTAACCAGGTATGTGAACAGGCAAATCCGTTTAACAATCAGCAATTAAATACTGCATCGTAATAAAAACGCTACCCGGTTTCCCCTATTTGCACATCTAAACATTATTAGCTTATTTTTACAGCAGTAATGGCTATCCGTAATAAAATATATTTCGCTTCTGATTTTCATTTAGGCACCGGAACTTATGCCTCCAGCCGGGATCGCGAGGCCCGTTTGGTACGCTGGCTCGACTTTATTAAAGCAGATGCCGCCGAAGTTTTTTTAATGGGCGATGTATTTGATTTTTGGTTTGAATATAAAACCGTTGTTCCCAAAGGCTATATCCGTTTTTTCGGCAAGCTTGCCGAACTGGCAGACACCGGTGTAAAGCTGTGGTTTTTCAGAGGGAACCATGATATGTGGATGTTTGATTATTTTGAACGCGAGCTTGGCGCAACCATCATCAGCAATGAGCTGGAGATTGAGCGTAGCGGCAAGAAGTTTTACCTGCACCACGGCGATGGTTTAGGCCCCGGCGATACATTTTACAAGTTTTTAAAGCGTTTTTTCAGAAGTAAGCTCTGCCAGTGGCTTTTTGCACGCATCCACCCAAACCTTGGCGTGGGCATTGCCAATTACTGGTCGGCCCATAGCCGAATTGTTAGTGAAAAAAAGGATGACCCAAAACCGGGGCAACAGGAATGGCTGGTAATTTTTAGCAATGAATTACTGAAAACAAATTTTTACGACTACCTGGTATTTGGTCACCGCCATTTACCGCTTGATATCGGGCTAACCGACAAAAGCCGCTATATAAACCTTGGCGAATGGGTATATGCCTGCAGCTATGCCGTTTTTGATGGGGAAACGGTGAGCTTGCGTTATTTTGAAAAAGGGTAATAGCATTATCACTCAACCTTATACCGGTATACCTGCCTGCCCAAATTACCTTCGGCATCAATACCTTCAATAACTATGCGGTAAGTTCCTTTACCGTCGGCATTGAAATAACTGAATGAAGCATTGCCGTCTTTATCGGTTACTATGTCGGGATTCCAGTAAATGGTGCTCCGCAGATCCTTCATGGTATTATTAGTCATCGGATGATCATACTTTGGAGCGTAAAATTGCCGGGCTTTATAAAAGCCAACAGGTTTAATGGTTATTACTCCCGGCGCTTCTTTATAATAATTGTTTATCCTGCGTCCCCTTTTTGTGGTAACTATAACCGCGCCGCCACTGGCAATGGGGCCATAAATTGCCCCCCCGTGCGTACCAAGCACTATTTCAACACTTTCAATATCGCTGGCACTCAATTCATCCAGGGGACTACTTTTTATGCTATTCTTAGGTTGGTTATCACGAAACTCGGGGGTTCCATCAATTATTATCACCATATAATCAGGGGGGGTATGCGGATCAGTACCTACAATTGTACGGTTTGAACGCAGTTGGTGATTCTGTGTAAAAATTATTGACGTTGCTTTGGCCCTTACGGCATCGTAAAGATTCGTATACCCCGAATTTTCAAGCCAATCGGCTGTTATCACCTGGTCGGCATTCCCTTTCCCGTTCAAATTTTGGGAATGCTCAAAGGGCGTTGTCTTTTTATCTTTAACAACTACTTCTTTCAACATGTATCCGTTATTATGATAACCGTATTTATCCTGCTCATCAAAAAATTGCTTACTGTTTTGCACATAGGCAGATAAACCGTTAGCAACCTTTAAGTTAGGGATATTTTTAATGGCAACACCGGGTTCTGTTGCATTGATATCAGGTTTTACCTCTAAATCTTTTTGATCCTTCGCGGTGCGTGCCTGGATCACAAATTTTGTGGTGTCATCAAAAGTTAAGTTATCAAAAACAAATCTTCCGGAGGCATCTGAGAGCGTATCTAACATTAGGCCCCCTGCTGTGTTACTGAACAATTTCACTTTGCCATTTTGAACTGGATCTCCATTAAATTTAATTTGGCCACCAATTGTAAGCCCCTTTTCGGGCCGGTATGCAACTACAGAATTGTTATTAAAGATTCTCTCCCATTCAAACCTGCGATAGCCATGCGTAAGCATTACAAGGTCAAGGTCGGCTGCAGCTTTTTCACCGGTGTTCGTAAAGTAGTAATCAGGCTGCTCTATGTAGCCCTTTAGGTCGGATGTAAGCAGCAAGTTATTAACAATGGTTGACTCTGAATTTTCATCAACCGGCACATCATCTTCATTAATGACCGCTACTGAAAAATATCCCGGTGCAGGCTGCCATGTACTGGTTGTAACATTCAGCTTTATGCCTACCTTATCTCTTGCAGCATATGTGTTTTTATCACTGCTTAAATTTAATTTTAGCCCATCATTATTTTGCACAAAAAGTAAGCGCTCGCACAAAGGCTCTCTGCTGGCCGAAAACAAGGTAGCTTTGGCTATGCCCGAGTGAAATTCTTTTTTTGCAACAGCTATACTAATCTCTGGGTTTTCAAGCTTTATAGTAACGCTTTGCGGATCGCCGCCCGAATATATAACAAGCGTATAGGTCTTATTCTTGTTTTCCTGGTACCATTGCTTACTGCAACTGATATTTATATTATACAATTCTGCCTGGCTGGTTATAGCAAAGCTTATTCCTTTTGCAACGCTTTTCGGCAGCTGAACTACATCCTGCGCTCCGTTGGGGTAAGTTACCTTTGCCCTGTAGTTTTTTGTTGCTGACAGGGTTAAATAAAAATAACCCATACCTAAATGTGATGATGTAAATGAGGCTACCTCTTTATTTTCATCATCAACTACAACGCCCTTTACATCAATACCCAATCCGTTTGCACCGACGGCCTTAAAAGCAATTTTTGAACGTACCCCGGCTACAAGGCTGCCAGCCTCCGGGAAAAAGCCGAGGTCCGGTTTTCCATTCGTGGGGGTATTACCAGTACTGCCGCTTTCCGGAACCTTATTATTTAACGGAGATCCTATTGGTAAAGTTTGATCAAAAAAAACTGTACTACCTTCATTTTGCATCCATCGGGTATAAGCTCTGATGCGATAATCACCTTTTGAAATTAAAGGTGACAATGCAAGGTCTCCCCAGGCAATACCATCTTTAACCTTGAGCTTTATAGATTGACTGATCTTATTATTTGCATCTATCAGGTCAACATGCAATACATTGCTCAGTCCGGAAAGTTCGTGTTTGTCGCCAAGAGTAACATAAGCTTTAAAATATATGGTATCGCCGGCGGCATAATAGGGTTTATCAAAATGCAGATAGGCTTTTTCTGCAATATTGTTTTGCCGGTAAGTACTTACCGTTGCCATTATATTTTTTAACAGGGCGCTGTCAACCTCCGTCAATTTATTTTGCTGTGGCTCGTAATCCAACGGGAGCAGGGTAGATACCCGGCCCCTCATCCAAACGCCGTCATAGATTAAGCCAGCAGGGTTTATGACAGAACCGTTCTTATCAAATAATAATTTAGCGCGATCAAAGCTTACCAGCGTATTATCCTTGTTTTCGGGATCAGATAGTTTATTGCTTCGGGCACTCCTATTAAAGTTATGGTATTTGTTGTAGGTTATAAACAGCCCATCTCCATTAAAATTCAATGAATAAACACCTTGCTTATCAGGCCCTGTTATAAAGTCTTCCTTTTTTAAAGGCACCGGGTTTAGCTTATCAAGCGTTTTAGGCAGATCCGCTTTTTTTGTCCAGTAGTTTAATGAATCGCGATAGATCTTATATTTCTTTAATGCCTGATAGATCCCCAGCTTTTCTTGAATAAGGCTATCGGCAGGCCGCTGCGGGTTGGCCGGAAGCCGGAATACCCTAAACCCGTCCTGTTCCATAGTACCGGCAATTGCCGACCTTAAGAAATGCATCTGTGAGCCTTCATATACTTCCTGCCTGCGTCTTTGCCATTCCTTTTGCTGCTCAGGGCTGCCCTTCAGGGTTTCAAACAGTACAGAGCCGGAATAGCTGAACGCATGGGTTCCATCTTCGGCATAGCTCAATGTAAAATCTTTAAGCAGGTATTTTATTTTATAGCCTAGTGCATCGTTCCGGATCACTAAAAAATCAACTGATGAAGCAGTGAGTATGTTGTTTGCTGCATCATAATTAAAATCCAATAGCTCTGGGTTTAATATTTTGCATTCCCTGGCAAGGTCAGAAGTTCCTAAAAATTCACTCTTAAACCCTTCAAAATACCGGGGTCTGTCGGAGTCTTTGCCCGCGCTTGCTTTTATTTTCACTTCACCAATCGCTATTGTTTTAGGGTAAATGGTGATGGTTTGCAGATCGATATCGCCGCTGGTTACTGTTATGGTTTGGTTGTAGGGATCAAACCCCACGATGGATACCACCAGGTTATATTTACCGGCTTTCACATTTGTAAGCTTAAATGTGCCATTCGCTTCAGTGTGATCGCCAATAGTAGCGTTGCTTAAAAACACACTGGCATTGGCAACAGGCTTTGTATCCGCCTGGCTGATGACGCAGCCGGATATGGCATACTGAGCAAAGGAGCATAGTGAAAATAAGATAAACGATATGCTTAAGGTGAGGTTCTTCATTACCTAAAGTTATGTAAAAAAGGGTATAAAGCAACTGAGCGATATAAACAATAAATTACTCAACCTTATATCGGTAAACCTGCCTGCCTAAGTTCCCTTTATCATCAATTCCTTCAATTACAACCCGGTAATTGCCCTTGCCATCGGCGTTAAAATATTCAAATGATGCATTGCCATCTTTATCGGTTATTACTTCCGGTTTCCAGTAAATAGTGCTTCTCAGATCGGCAAATTTGCCGGGAACAGTACTTTCATATTTTGGCGAATAAAACTCGCGGGCTTTATAAAAGCCATTTGCTTTGATCGACAAAAAGCCGGTTGATATGATATCTTCCGGTTGTAGCCCGTATTTGGTGGTTATCAATAACACCCCCACTCCG
>JAQBOS010000372.1 GCA_028287925.1 Mucilaginibacter sp.
AATTTACTTGCTAAGTATCAAATTGCTTTGTACTATTTAAATTTAGCCTTAGATATAAATAAACAATTAAAGAACGACACCGAAACTGCCGACATTTATAAAAATATAGGCATTGTATATTTTAGCGAAGGACAAAACTCAACCGCTCTTGATTATTACTACAAGGCATTATACATAACCATTAAGAATAACGACAATAATGCTTCTGCAGCCATCTACAATGATATTGGGGTGGTATTACAGGGGATGGAAGTTTACCCCAAGGCGCTTGAATATTATAAAAAAGCTCTTAGCCTGTTTAAAGGCACAAACAATCTTACCGGCGTTGGAACCATAAATGAAAACATAGGCGAAGTTCTTATTGCGCACAAGGAATATGACCGGGCTATCATTCACCTGTCAAAAGCAATTAAAATTGCCAAAAAACAGGACGATAAGGATGGAATGAGCTCCGTATACACTGACCTTGGTTTGTGTTACGCACATAAAAACCAGTTCGCCCTGGCAAAAAGCTATCTTGACACCTCATTACAAATTGCAAGTAAATACAAAATTGTTTACAACAAGGCCTATGCTTTAATTGGCTTTGCTACCATGTATAACCTGCAAAAAGATTTTAAAAATGCTTATAAATATGCTACCCAGGGCCAACAATTGGCCGCAACATTGCGCAATTTAGCCGTACGCTCAAGCGCTGCTTTGCAGTTGAATAAAACTTTGGCCGGCTTAGGCAAATTTGATGACGCTTACGAAATGCTTAAACGTTATAATGAATTAAAAGACAGCCTGAATAATAACGAAAGCATTCAAAAACTAACTTCATATAACCTTGAACTTAGTTTTGCATCAAAAGAGCGGCATCTTGCACAACAGCATAAAGAAAAGGATGAGTCATACAATCAAAGGATAAAACAGCAGCGGCTAATAAATACCGTTTTTTTAACCATAATAACCGGGATGCTTGCTGTTTCAATTGTATACTACAGGCAAAAACGTAAACAGCAGAAAATAAACGCGATGCTTGAGGATAAGAACCGGGAAGTATTGCAGCAAAAAACGGATCTTGACGACCAGGCCCAAAAATTAAACAACCTTAATATTTTAAAGGACAGATTAATATCTGTACTGGCGCATGACCTTAGGGCACCTTTAAGCACCCTCAGGGGCCTGTTTAGCTTATTACAGGATGAAACCATAACGCATGAGCAGTTGCTTGACATGATACCCGGTGTATTAAAAAAGCTTGAATACACCTCCGATTTTTTGGATACGCTCCTGTTTTGGATAAATAGCCAGATGGATAATTTCGAGAACTCGGCAAAGAGCTTTTATATTAAAGATATTGTTGCCTATGAAACGGAAAGCTATTGCGAGCAGGCGAAGTTAAAAGGTATTAATCTTATTGATAGCGTTCCGCAGGATGTTATCGCCTCCGCTGATCCTAACTCCATCCGTATAGTTATCCGTAATTTAATTACCAATGCTATAAAATTTTCAAAGCAAAACGACACCATCGAAATTACTGCTACAAAGCAGGATGATAGTGATTACATTATTTCTGTAAAAGATACCGGTATGGGAATGAGCGATGAGCAGCTTGGCAAGCTCTTTAAAAGCAAAGTTAACAGCAATACCGGCACTAATAACGAATCAGGAACAGGAATGGGGATGTTGTTTTGTAAAGACCTGGTTGAAAAATGCAGCGGAAAGATCTGGGTTACCAGCAAACAAGGCCATGGCACCAAATTTTCTTTCACGGTTCCAAGGGGTACTTTTGCCCAGGCCCATCTTGAAATAGCTTCTTAGCTTTACCAGCCAAACCTGTAGGCAAACCTTATAGCCGTTTGTTGTACCTGGTGTTGCGACCATTTTTCGTAACGCAAGCCAAAATCAACACTATGTTTTTCATCTATTGGAATTAAAAAACCCGGTCCTATTGAAAACGCAAAAAGATCCTGCTTTAAATAATTGGTTTCTATTGCTGTTCCCAGCTCACCCTCAAAATAGATCCCCTGGTTCACATAATATTTCACACCAGCTTTTAATGGTATAAACCTGGCTGCAGTAAGCGTTTTTGAGCTGGTAAACAAATTGCTTTTATAAAAAAAGGTTGAGTAAGCCGCAGTAGCCGTTATAGCCAACTTATCTGAAACAGGGAGTTCGCCTTTACCCGATACAGTAAGCCCGATATTATAAACACTTACATTAGGGATTCCCAGCTCAGCACCAAGGCTGAAAGCTTTTTTTAACGGCTCGTCCTGGGCTTTTACAAATACAGAGTAACATATCATTACAACAAAAAGGCAACCTGATTTCAACAATTCTTTCTTTAAAATAAACACTGATTCCAATATATAATTATTTCTTAAATCCTATTCTTTCTCTGTCATCCCACTTTTTCTGAGCTATTTTTTCGTCCATTAGGTTTTCCATTGCGTCATAAATTTGGTTTAGTTGGACATCATGTTCGCCCAACCTTTCCTTTATTTCTTGTAACTGCTCTTTTAAATCCATTTGATTTAATGTAAGCTTTCTTATCGCTACGAATGCCCTCATAATAGCAATGTTCATATTTATAGCCGTATCGCTATTTAGTATGCCGCTTAACATGGCGACACCTTGTTCGGTGAAAGCATAAGGCAAATATTTTCCTGCCCGATTTTTGGGTAAATCCATCATCACAAATTGTGATGATGGATTATTTCCGGGATATGTTGTCACATTTCGTGATGACATGTTTTGCCATTCAGTAGCTGATAATTGAAACATAAAATCCTCGGGGAATCTTTTAATGTTCCGCTTTATTGACTGATTAAGAACTCTGGTTTCCACTTCATAAAGTGCTGCTAAATCCATATCCAGCATTACCCTTTCACCACGAATCTCATAAATTCTATTTTGTATACTTTGTATTGCAATCATTTTTTGATAAGGTTTTTTCTAAATTAAAACATTAATTACACATTTGTCAACCCAATAAAAATGGTCTCCAGTGTTTTGCCCTTATTTTTATCTCTTAATCCTTCGAGGGTATCATCTGCTACTATTTTACCTTTATTGATGATAATCACCTGGCTGCAAACGGCCTCAACCTCCTGCATAATATGTGTTGAAAGAATAACGGTTTTTGTTTTGCCAAGATCGAGGATCAATTGCCTGATGCCTATCAATTGATTAGGGTCAAGACCCGATGTTGGCTCGTCCAGGATCAACACCTCCGGATCATGCAAAATGGCCTGTGCAAGGCCCACACGCTGTCGGTACCCTTTTGATAGCTGCCCTACTTTTTTATGCTGCTCGGGGCCCAACCCGGTTTGTTCTATAATTTCAGCAATTCGTTTCTGGGGCGATTTCAATTGATGGATGCCTGCAATAAATCCCATTGATTCTTTCACATACATATCCAGGTAAAGCGGATTGCTTTCAGGCAAATAACCAATATTGCGTTTCACATCAATAGCCTGTGTTTCAACATCAAAACCACATACCAATGCCTTGCCCGCCGTTTGCGGAATAAACCCGGTAAGTATTTTCATGGTGGTTGATTTACCAGCGCCATTAGGCCCTAAAAAGCCCAATACACCCGGTCTGGCGCTAAAGCTAATACCATCAAGCGCCTTTTGCGCCCCATAAACTTTTGTTAATGATTCAACAACAATGCTCATAGTTCAAAAGTATGTTTTAGATATGAGATGTGTGATGTGCGATGTGAGATATTTTGAAATTCAGTATTAACTTAAAGACATATCAAGGTTGAATGCATTGTGTTGTCAATCAGAAGTTGAATAGGCAAGCAACCAAGTTGTTTTAGTCTTTTTCGCATTAAGTAATAGCGTTTCCCTAAAGGTGTAAGGCCCGTCCATAAACCAAGTGTTCCAAGCTGAAAAAGTTCTTAGACAATTATTGTTTCTGTTTTTGTAATCGTCTTCAAAAATCTCTTGACAAAACGCTTTTGCTAGATGTTTAGCTGTTTCACAAGAACCTTGAAAATCCGTACATCCATGTACACCTCCTGTAAAAAGTATTTCAGCAAGAGTATCATCGATCATTTCATGATCGTTTAATTTTTGAAAGTCAGCTTCTAAGACCAATGCGCCAGCGCTAACATATCGATTTGGGCCGCTGTAAACTTCTTGTTGGAATTGGTTTAAAACTATTTTGGAACACAGAAAATTTTGAACTATTTCGGATTGATTAATTCTATTTTGTAAATCAAAACTATTAAAGTCACTATCCCTTTCAAATTGAAATCCACAGAAAAGAATAAGATCAGAAGTAAAATTCTCTTTTAAAACCTTGATATATTCAAAATCTGCATCTATTACGCTTAATGTATACATATTTTATTGATTCGATCAACTATTGAGTTTGGTGAGTAATTTAAGTCTTTATTTTTAGAGGAACCATGTATTTATAATCATTCGTATCTAAATTAATATCCCTAGCAAAAAAAGCAATCGGGTAATATTAAACTACCGCCAAAAAAACAGTCCGATCATCATGCAATTGCAATCAAAAGCTCATACTATTGTCAACCGAAATTCAAACAATACATTTAGGCAGGTTGGCGATAATTTAATTGTCATATTGTCAGATATACATTTGCGGCAAGCTATTTGAATAGTATATATTTGTAACACAAAAAAATAAATTTTAGAAATCATGGCTTTAGAAATAACTGATGCAAACTTTGACGAACTCGTCCTTAAATCTGATAAACCAGTATTAATTGATTTTTGGGCTGAATGGTGCGGACCTTGTCGTATGGTAGGCCCCGTAGTTGAAGAAATTGCAAAAGAATATGAAGGCAAGGCGGTTGTAGGAAAAGTTAACGTTGACCATAATCCAGGGATCTCAGTAAAATTTGGGATCCGCAATATACCAGCTCTATTATTCTTTAAAAACGGCGAGATCGTTGATAAACAAATAGGCGCTGTTCCAAAATCTGTTTTAACAGAAAAATTAGCTAAGCAATTAGTTTAAATGGGATTACACTGATTATAGGATGATTGCACCGATTAGAAAAATCTGATCGGTGCAATTGTTTTATAAATCAATGTTTTTTATAATCAGTATAATCATTCTTATAAATCGGTGAAATCTTTTTTATAATCGGTGTAATCATATAATATGTTAAATGATGACCAACATATAAGACAATTGGC
>JAQBOS010000383.1 GCA_028287925.1 Mucilaginibacter sp.
ATAAATTTCCATATTATACGGGTCATTTCATCGCCGTCCAGTTCAACAACAGGATTTTCTACTTTAATTTTCGACATTTTGATACTATTATTTTTTTAATGGCTCCAAATATATAAAATAGTTAATTAAGTGAGTGGTTGATTAAATGAGTAGTTAACTATGTCCGGATAATCTAAATGTCAAAATAACGTTACAACATTAAACAACCCATTTCAACCCAATCAACCATTCATCTTAGTCTAACTTAATCAACCCATTAAACTTAATCTAACTTAATCAACCCATTAAACTTTTATTTAAACCGCATGCTGTTTTTATAAACTTAGATGCTATTTTTATAAAATATATAATCAACCATTGGTTAATCTTATAGAGTGACGCTTTTTAACTTATGATAAAACTGATACCGAGAACAACACTGCTAACATTGCTTGTTTGTTTTACCGCATTTATAGCGAAAGCGCAAATAGGTTATAACTATGCACAATATGATATAGGTACTTCTGTTGGGTTTAATAAGGTATATGGTGATGCCGAAACAGTAACCACCATGCCGTCAATTAATTTTAATTTTACCTATAATGCAACGCCCTTTACCAATTTTGTTTTTGAGGTGCAGTTAGGAAAGCTCCGCGGCGGCGATTCGGTGTTAACCAAATCGGGCAGGTATTTTAATAATGATTTCAGTGCCTTTATATTCCGTGGGCAACTTCAATTTGGCGAGTTTTTAGATTATTCAAACAGCCAGTTTAATAACGCGCTTAAAAACTTATATGTATCGGCAGGTATTGGCTTTGTACGCAACAATATAACCCAGGTAAGCCGGAATTCGGAAAAAGTACCTGGTTATTATACGGGTGGAGATGATAAAAGCAAAGAACCTTTTATTCCTTTACGCATTGGTTATGAATTTAAGCTTTATAACAGGTACTCGCAGCCAAGCGTTAAGATAGATCTTGGCTATGGATACAATTATGTATTGGGCGACGGACTTGATGGTTTTACAGCCGGAAGTAAAAATGACGTGTATTCGCAATTCACTTTGGGTGTAAAGTTTTCTATCGGTGAGGCAGCTATATCATACCGAAAACAAATTACGTATTAGTTAGTTGATTAAGTTATATTGGGTTGATTGGGTTAGATTAAGTTATAAATGTTTAGCTGTTGAATCATCGGATTTAAAGCATTTACAACCTTTGCAACACTTACAACCGCTACAACATTTACAACAAACAACAAACCCATGGATATAGAAACATTTGATCCTGTTTTTGATAGCGAAGGCGAAGACAGGGACCGCACATTGAAAGATGAGCTGGGCGAAACCATTGATAAGGAAGATCTTAATTACAATGCCGAAGAAGACAGCTTTGAATATGATGTAAAAAGCGATGATCCGGATTATCAGCATGCCGATCCGTACAATACCTCGGTAAAGAATGGCGAAGATATGAATTCAACCTACGATGAGGCAAACCCTTATGATGCCGGTGATGAGTACATCCCCAATGAATCGCTGGAAACAGATGTGAATAAATTAGCCATGCATATTGATGATGGCCACATAGTTGAGCTTGATGCAGCTGATAAAGCCCTGGCCCATACCCCCGAAGATGACCGTACCGACCTGGATGAGGAAGGGTATCCTAAGAATGACAGACATAAATAAACACCCTGTCGTCATGCCGAATTTATTTCAGCACCCCACAGGACAGGTGCTCTGCTTGGCGTACATTTAGCTTTTGGGGTGCTGAAACAAGTTCAGCATGACGTATTTAATTTTCATAACATTTCGCAATCTTCATCCGCACACCCGCACATCCATAATCCGCACATCATCATCATCTCAATGCAATCTGCATATCCGCACATCCAAAATCTCCGCATCAATTCTTATATTTGCCGTGTAGTAACTGACAACATATGCTTAAAGGATTTTTTAACGTTCCGCCACCGCAGAACGAACCAGTATTAAATTACGGTCCGCGCAGCGTGGAACGCGCAGCACTTAAAGCTGCATTGGACGAGGCAAGAGCCGCGCAAATTGATATACCTATGTATATTAACGGCAAGGAAGTACGCACCGGCAAAAAGCTGGAGATCCGTCCGCCGCATGATCACAAACACGTTCTGGCCACTTTTTCTGAAGGTAATGCAAGCCATGTAACCGCCGCTATTGATGCTGCCCTGGCTGCAAAAGCCGATTGGGAAAACCTGCCATGGGAACAGCGCGCAGCCATATTTTTAAAAGCCGCTGAGCTGCTTGCAGGCCCTTACCGCGCAAAAGTAAATGCAACTACCATGCTTGGCCAGTCAAAAAATGCTTACCAGGCCGAAATTGATTCTGCCTGTGAACTGATCGATTTTCTGCGTTTTAACGTAGAGTACATGACCGAGATCTACAAACAGCAGCCGCCAATATCAGGCAAGGGTGTTTGGAACCGTGTTGAACAACGCCCGCTCGAAGGGTTTGTGTTTGCATTAACACCGTTTAACTTTACTGCAATTGCGGGTAACCTGCCAACATCAGCCGCAATGATGGGTAACGTAGTGGTTTGGAAACCGGCTTATACCCAAATTTATGCTGCAAATGTATTGATGCAGGTATTTATAGAAGCAGGCATGCCTGCCGGTGTTATTAACCTTGTTTATGTTAACGGCCCGGTTGCAGGCGATGTTATATTTAACCACCCTGATTTTGCAGGGATCCATTTTACAGGCTCAACCAAAGTATTCCAGGGTATCTGGCAAACTATTGGTAGCAATATCCATAAATACAAAACCTACCCGCGCATTGTGGGCGAAACAGGTGGAAAAGACTTTGTTTTGGCACACCCAAGCGCTAATGCCGATGTGGTAAGCACGGCTCTTGTTCGTGGCGCATTTGAATACCAGGGGCAAAAATGTTCTGCTGCTTCAAGGGCTTATGTGCCGGCTTCATTATGGCCGGCTGTAAAAGCAAACATGCAGCGTGATATCACTTCGTTTAAAATAGGCCCGGTCGAGGATTTTGAAAACTTTATCAACGCCGTTATAACCGAAGCATCGTTTGATAAGCTTGCAAGTTATATTGATGCGGCTAAGAATGATAAAAGTGTTGAAATAGTAGCAGGTGGCGGCTATGATAAAACCAAAGGCTGGTTTGTTGAGCCTACCGTATTAAGGGTTGATGATCCTTACTATGTTACCATGTGCGAAGAGCTTTTTGGCCCTGTACTTACTATTTATGTTTATGAAGATGATAAGTTTGATGAGATCCTGGATGTAGTTGACAAAACATCAATCTATGCCTTAACAGGATCGATCATTTCCCAGGATCGTTACGCTATTGCCAAAGCAACGCATCATTTACGCAATGCAGCCGGTAACTTTTATATAAATGATAAACCAACCGGAGCCGTTGTTGGTCAGCAGCCATTTGGCGGCGCCAGGGGCTCAGGTACTGATGATAAAGCCGGTTCAATGATCAACTTATTGCGCTGGGTATCTCCTCGTACCATAAAAGAAACCTTCGATCCGCCAAAGGATTACAGGTACCCGTTTTTGGCGAAAGAGTTGTAAGACAGAGTCAAGACAGGAAGAGTCAGGAATCAAGATAGAAAAAGCCGGTATCATTAATGATTGCCGGCTTTTGTATTTTATGGTAATTATGATTTGTAATCGCTATTCTGTTTTCTCTCCTCTTGATTCTTGACTCTTGACCTCTTGGTTCTATTTACTTGAACTTAAACACATTCTGCATATTGGCATTGTCATAGGCAGTCACCTTCATATCGGTGATGAGACCTGTTTTAAGGCTGTATACCCAGCCATGCACCCCAATCTGCTGCCCGTTTTTCCAGGCGTTTTGTACTATGGATGTTTTGCAAAGGTTATAGACATTTTCAATTACATTGTATTCAACCAGTTTGTCGCAGCGCTCGTTTAAATCGGTAATTGTTTCAAGTTTGCTGGCATGCAGGCGGTAAACGTCTTTTATATGTCGTAACCAGTTGTCAATCAAACCATATTGCTGGTTTGTGATAGCGGCCATTACACCACCACAGCCGTAGTGACCGGTTACTATAACATGCTTTACTTTTAATACATTAACTGCATAATCCAGCACCGAAAGCATGTTCATGTCCGAATGCACAACCATGTTGGCAATATTACGGTGTACAAAGATCTCGCCCGGCGGCATATTGGTGATCTGGTTTGCCGGAACACGGCTATCTGCACAACCAATCCATAAAACCGGCGGCGACTGCCCCGCAGCCAGTTTTTCAAAATATTCCGGATCGGATGCTAAAGTATTTTTTACAAACTGTTTGTTACCTTCAAGCAGGCTGCTATACAATTCTTCGGTAGTAGCAGGCGTATGATCATCAATAATTTTAGCGCACATGTTGTTCAGGGGATGTTAATTGTTAAGGCAAAAATATAAAGATATATATTAATTGCTTTATTGTAGCATGCCGATAATGTTAAGGTTTTGTAAAAACGCTAACAAATTGGGTTCTGCAATAGTACTAGCTTTTTGAAAATACTTTCGTCAATTTATGCAGGGCCAGTGGCGAAACATCGTAATAAAGGATGGTCAATAAGATAAATGGCACAAAATAAAAGATGGCGAAATCAAAAATATTAAATAAAAAACCCCCTAATACTGCTCCTATTAAATAAAAACTAAGAATAGTAAGCCTCACGTAGATCTTATTTCTAACAGTTTTAGTTTGCTTAGCTTTTGGATGGATCCATTCTGCAATATCCCCGCCAAGATCAGTAAACAGCCCGGTTAAATGGGATGATTTGATCAGTCCCCCGGATATGGTTGATACCAGGCTGTTTTGCAGTCCCATTGAAAATATAATAGCGCCAATTACCACTTCGCGTTCAAGCTGGGTCTCTTTGTAAAAGTTATGGCCGTAAATAGCCACAAACAGCAAGACGATGATCTCGATAATTACAGGCACCGAATGCGCTTTATAATAGCTGATATGGCTGTATGACCGTACAATAAAGCTCGAAATGAAAGCCCCTGCAAAAAACAGAAGCAGCCAGATCACAAATACAATTATCTCTCTGAAATTCTGTTCAACAATATGCTTTGCCAGGTTTGCCACGTGGCCGGTGATATTTGAGGTAAAAGCAAGGAAAGCGATCATCCCCGCCACATTGGTGATCCCCGATACTGAAGCTGTAGAAGATGCCAGCATCAGGTTTTCTTTAAGTGTTCTGTCTTCCTTCGATTGCCTTAACATGCTGGCAAGATAGGAAGTTTTCCGGTACCGGGAAAACATTGATTATAGGAGTCCCTTTCCTTACTCAATCCAATTTAATCAACACACTTCAACCCAATCCAACTTAATCAACCTAATCTAACTCAATCAACTATTTTCTCCATCACCTCCAAACAAGCCCTGCTATTATGGTACGGGCATTTCCAAATGCCTGCCTTGTCTTCGCCCTGCATAACTGCGCCGCTTTCATCTATTCCCCAAAACCATTCGCCGTTTTGCTGATCCAGTATTTTGTCTTTTATAAATGCCCAGTTTTTTAGGGCAATATTTAAATACTTTTCATCACCGCTGATCTGCCAGGCATTAAAAAAACCCACCATCGCTTCGGCCTGTACCCACCAGTGTTTTTCTTTTATTAAGTGATCTTCTCCCTGTTCATATTCATACCACAGCCCGCCATCTGTATCAATGCCGGTTATAACAGCATCTGCCATGGCAATGGTTATTTCCTTTATCTTCTTAATGCTTCCCTTATCCCCAATTACTTCGGCCGCTTCCAGCAAAAGCCAGGTTGCTTCAATGTCATGCCCGTACGATACCAGGTCGCCTTTCCGGTTCCAGTCCTCATCAAAAAATAGCACCAGGTGATGGGTTCCCTTATCAATAAAATGATCGAAAAAATTGTTTAACAAACTGCTGATATGCTCTTCCAATGCTTTATCCGGCCAAATGCGGAACAGGTTAGTGTACCCTTCCAGCACATGCAGGTGCGTGTTCATGGTTTTCCTTTCATTGGCATCTTTGGCGCTCAGGCGCAGGTCGTCAATAGGTTTCCAGTCTTTTGTAAAAGCTTCAAAGTAGCCCGTTTTAACAGGGTCATAAGCCTTTTCAACCAGCAGGTAAAACAGGTCGATAGCCTTTTGCTTTGCCGCTTCTGTTTTGCTGGCGCGATAATATTCGCTTAAGGCATATATGGTAAATGAGATAGCATATACCTGTTTTTTAGGATCCAGCGGCTTACCTTTATAATCAACCGACCAGTAAACCCCGCCTTGCTCATCATCAATAAAATAATCTGCAATATATTGATAGGCCCTTTCAGCCATCTCCAAATATCCGAGTTCGGGCTGATGAATATAAGCAGCTGAAAACGACCACAGGATGCGCGCATTCAATACCGAGCCTTTTGGCGCTTCGGCAGTAACCTGATTATCATTATCAATCCTCCCATAAAAGCCGCCGTTTATATTATCCGGAGTATTAGTTGCCCACCAGGTAAGGATGTTTTTTAGCTCATCCTGCAATTCCCTTTTGTATATAATAAGTTGTTCTTTTATCGTTTTCTCCATCATACTATTTTTATCCCTATGTCATTGCGAGCGTAGCGCGGCAACCTCGTAGCTATACAGGGCGAATAGAACGGGGTAGAACTTGCATGGCCAACAAGTATGGCGTGCGATTGCCACGCTGCGCTCGCAATGACATAGGGGATTATGTTTGATGACTCACACACTCAACAATGCATTATTCCCGTCAATTATCTTATAAATTGTATTTACAGATGATGCTGACCGTAAACCATCCGGGGGAGTATTCATCATATAATCAAGCAGCTTATCAACTGTGCTTGTGGCAACATGCATCCGGGTATCTGACGATGCGTAATAGATAAATACCTTACCATCATCATCTTTTATCCAACCATTGCAAAACACCACGTTTGATACATCACCGATCCGCTCCTCACCTTCAGGTGCTAAAAAGTAGCCGGCAGGTTTATATAAAACTTTGGTCAAGTCGTGCAGATCCGTCATAAACATGTACAGCACATAACGCAAACCGGCGGCGGTATTACGTACGCCATGTGCCAGGTGCAGCCAGCCTTTTTCGGTTTTTATAGGCGCAGGCCCCTGCCCGTTCTTGGCTTCATAAACAGTATGGTAATTTTTATTGTCGATAATGGTTTCTTCATCAACCCTGGCATTTTCTATAGTATCGCTTAAACCAAAGCCAATCCCTCCGCCTTTGCCGGCACTTATAAAACCATCCTGCGGACGGGTGTATAAAGCATATTTACCCCCAACAAATTCCGGGTGCAAAACCACGTTACGCTGCTGCGGCGAGTTGGTTACCAGGTCGGGCAGGCGTTCCCACTTAACTAAGTCCTTTGTGCGGGCAATGCCGCAGGCTGCAACCGCCATGCTTTGGTCATGCGCCGGCGCTTGCGGATCGCGGCGCTCCGTGCAGAACAAACCGTAGATCCATCCATCCTCATGCGCGGTTAACCGCATATCATACACGTTGGTATCCGGTTCAGCCGTTTCGGGCAGTTCAACCGGGTATTCCCAAAATGTAAAATTGCTGATCCCATCCTCACTTTCAGCAACTGCAAAAAACGATTTCCGGTCGGCCCCTTCAACCCTTGCTACCACCAGGTATTTACCATTTAGCTTAATAGCGCCCGCGTTAAACGCTGCGTTTATGCCGAAACGTTCCATCAGGTACGGGTTTGTTTCGGGGTTCAAATCATAACGCCAAAATAGCGGCGTATGCACAGCGGTTAGTATCGGATTTTTATATCTGTCAAAAACGCCGTTACCTATGCCTGCTACTTCATTCGGTTTTGCAATCAGCTGCCTGTGCGCAATCTCTAACAGGTTCAAACGTTTTTCAAACTCTTTATTCATGTGTATTTTATAATTCTGTTATTAAAAATCCGTAGTGCTGAACTTGTTTCTGTAAGTTATATCTAACATGCTCAGGGTGTCACCCTGAGCATGTCATTAAGTTAACATGAGTTCAACATAAGCAAACAGTCACGTTACCCCAAACCCTTCTCCAACCGCGTTGAGGCGAAGCTCAAGTTTGTGGATCCACGCCGGCAAAGCGTTCCATTTTTGCACATGGAACACCCGGAACAAAGTGGAACATGCTGATT
>JAQBOS010000405.1 GCA_028287925.1 Mucilaginibacter sp.
CTAAATGCTTCTTGTATTGCCTGTACAGATCAACGGTGAATTCACTGCTGGTTAGGTTTTGCTGCAAATGGTCTTCGCGCATTATACAATAATCTTCATAGTTTAAGGGTAGGCCTGCCAGGCGCATCTGAATGCCAACCCGGTTAAAAACACTAAATACCTCTGTCTTTTCTTCGGTAGTTAGCTTCCGCTCCAAAAGTTCAAAGGAGCGGATTGAATAATCTATCAATAAAAACAATACGTCGCGATAAGCCCAGTCTGGTATTTGTGTGCCGCGACTTTTTTCAACACTTTTATGCACGGCTGTGATCTGGTCAATTGCTTGCAATGCCCTTTCCTTTTCTGAAAAGATGATTTGATGCGCATAAGTAACTGTCGAAAATAACCTTCCAAGGGGATCCGCGGGAAGGCGCCCTGTATAATATAACCAATCAACAGCTTTATTTAGCGCAAACTCAGCGGCTGCGCCTGCAAATATGAATAATACGGTATCAGCCTTACCCCATATCATTCTTACTATTGAATCTTTACTAACAAACGGTTTTTCCATTAATTTAAAAGTTTTTCATGCTGTGTCTCACATTTTCAATAATAATTACCAGCAATATGCCAAATGTGTAAGCAAGCAGATCTGTAAAAGAAAAGGAGGTTCCCAGCAATATTTTAGCGATTTTGGAATTTTGTAAACCCAGCAGGCTCACCAAACGGAAGTACTGGGAAATTTCTACTATGTATGAAAATAACAAAACACCGCAAGCTGTTTTAAAAACAGGGGTATTTATAAAGCTTTTTATTAAACAATATAGCAGGATAACCACCAGGAAATCACCCCCGTAAGGGCGGATAATAGCATCATGAACATCAGCGCCTATTATAAATTCTATAATGAGCAGGAGCAGGGCTGGTACTAAATAGCGCTTATGAAATCCGAACATGATTTTATTAAAAGTACTTTGAATAACAAAGTAAATCAATATTGTTTAGATTTACAATAGAGAAGATCATTCTTATAATTATATATATAGACGGGCCAAAATCTACTTTTTAAGAAAAATGAAGTCTTTTTTGCTACCTTTGCTGTAATCCCAGCCCGTTTTGATATACACTTTCGGCTATTAACCATTACTATGTGGTTAAGCATCGGGCTATTTTCTATTCTAATTTTTAATATTATGGCGAAATCACAGGCGACCTTCATGAAGAAGCAACTCGAAAAAAACAGGCAGAAGAAAAAAGAAGATAAAGAGCAGCGCAAGCTTGACCGTCAGCAAAACCCTACCAGCGGAAACCTTGATGATATGATGGCCTATGTTAATGAATTTGGCGAAATAGTTTCAACACCACCTGATAATTTTAGAAAACCTGAATAACTGAACTGCCCGGGTAATTATGTAGATTAGTGTTTTAACTGATCAGGCATGAAACAGGCTTTCTTCTCTTTATTTTGTTTAATAACTATTATAGTTAATGCCCAGGATATTACGGGCAATGCTATTGTATTGGGTCATACAGACAGTATTCAATCAAAAATACTGAACGAAAAAAGAACGGTTTGGGTACATTTACCCGTCGGTGCCGGCAGCGTAAATAATGCCGGGCTGCGTTACCCGGTAGTTTATGTGCTGGATGGTTCTGAACATTTTGCCGCCGTTTCGGGTATGATCCAATACCTGAGCGAGGCTAATGGCAATATGATTTGCCCGGATATGATTGTGGTGGGAATAAATAATACCGACCGTACCCGCGACCTAACCCCAACAAACAGTCATTTTGATTACGAGAACAAGCCAACCAATTCTTTTAAAACTTCAGGCGGCGGCGAAAAATTTACTGCTTTTTTAGAAAAGGAGTTGATGCCTTATATCGAATCAAAATACCCGGCAGCACCGTTCCGGATGCTGATCGGGCATTCATTTGGTGGTTTAACGGCTGTTAATATCCTGATCAATCATACCGATCTGTTCAATGCTTATACCATTATCGATCCCAGTATGTGGTGGGACGATCACAAGCTTTTAAAGCAGGCAGGTACGGTTTTAAGTAAAAAAAGCTTTGCCGGTAAATATGTGTTTATGGGGATTGCCAATACCATGCCGGCTGGCGATGATACCGCACATGCACACCGAGATACCTCTTCAAAAACCAATCATATCCGTTCTATACTAAAACTTGCGGATGAGTTTAAGCATAACCCCAACAATAGTTTAACTTTTAGCTATAAATATTATAATGAAGACAATCATAATTCATCGCCGCTAATAGCAGAATATGATGCCTTTCGATTTTTATTCAGCTATTATAAATTGCCGCAGGAAACGGATGCGGCTTTGTACGATGCAGCTGCCAAACTTGATGTGGCGGCAGTTATTGAAGGGCATTATGCAGATGTATCCAAACATATGGGCTATAAACTATTGCCGCCTCAAACAATACTGGATGCCATGGGGCACGATTACCTTGAAGTAAATTTATATGACCGGGCCCTGGCTGTGTTTACGCTTAATACCAAATATTACCCGGCTAGCGCAGGCGTTTATGCTGCCTTGGGCGATTATTATACCATAAAAAAAGATAAGGTAAAAGCGGTTGAGTTTTATAACAGAGCCATGAAGCTGAAGGAAGATCCTGAAACGAAGGGTAAGCTGGATAAAGTAATGGCACAAAAATAAACTTATATGACTACAGAAAGCCCGCTCAAGATCCTGAAAAAAGCGCAAACCATACTTTTAGTTGATTGGCCAAATGCAGGTGTACCATTATCATTATTAAAAGCGGGCTTTATTGTATTTAGTTATGCCCCTGATAGCTATTCAAGTGCTGTAATTGAAACTACTCATGGTAAGGAAAAGCTTGTTTTTAAGGAGCTCGACGAACTGCCAGTCAAAGTTGATATTGTAAATATTTTCAGACCGGAAAAGGAGCACGAAGAAATTATAACCCGGCATGTTTTACCATTAAAAGCAAAAGTAATTTGGCTGCAGCCACCGGTAACATCAGGAAATACTGCCATTTTAGCCAGTGAGAATGGTTTGACATTTATTGAAGGGGAAGATCTTGCTGCGCTGGCAAAAACGCTTTGAATAACTAATACCGGATGAATTTCAAGCTGGAAAGGAATTGGAATTGTAATAAAAAAACCTGCAAAGTTTAAATCTTTGCAGGTTTTTTTATTGGGATATGGTAGTATTTAAATTTTGTTAGCTGCTAATAGCGGCGCACGCACGTACATGTAGACTTTGTATTTTTTATCAAGTTCGTCTTTCCTGTATTTTTTATAATATGCTACTGTCATTAAATCTATCTGGTAATGATATTTTACGTGAGCACGGGCGGCTTTTAGTAGCCTGCTCACAAAAAAGTGATCAAAATCCTGGTTTTTATAATTTTCTAAGTCCGAATTTTTTGCTTTTTTTCCATCTATCCATACACCAAACTCGGCAGGGTTTTTCCACATATCCAATTGCTTTTGAGTAGGGCGGTCTTTCTCGAATGGCGGTGAAGGGTAGTTAAAACCAAAGATCTGCTGCCCTTGTTGTTCAAGGCTCATTTGTTTAAAGATAGTTATCATTCGCTCCCGGTCGGGCTGCGATAATGGTTCATATTTTATATAAGGCCTTTTAGTGGTATCCACGTATTTTTTGGTTATCACAATATACTCTTTTAACAAGTCATCAGAAACTCCTGCTTTGGTATATGGAAAATTATTCCAGGGTGATTTTGGAGCCTTAAACTTTAATTTAACTTTTGCTGCAGGTTGTGTTTTTTCAACAGGCTTTATTTTAGCTTCCTGCTTGCTTGCTGCAGGTTCCTGCAGCGCCTCGGTTTTTGTACAAAAAAGTACGAAAGCAATAGCCATTACCGGGATAATAGCAAGCCGGGCAAACAGAGCTGCTGCTGCGGAGGTGGTTTTACTCATCATAATTAGTCGTTTTTTGGTTACTGAATAATTGAATTGACTGGTGATATTTAAACTTTTAACATAGCCCAGCTTACTGAGCAGTAAATGCTGATAGTTAGCTACATTATGGTTATTGTTAATTACTGCTTCATCGGCAATAAACTCGTGATTTAGCTGAATGGCTTTACGGTATAACATTATAAAAGGATTGAACCAGCAAAATGCCTGTACCAGCTCAATAAATATAACATCGGCCGAATGGCGCTGGCTGGCGTGGGTTAGCTCATGCAGTAATACATCAGCCTCAATTTGCTGATTGGTATAATCATGCTTGTTTATGAAAATGCAGTTTAAAAAGGTATGGGGCGTTAATCTTTCATCAACCAAAATAAGTCTGGCATTTTTGTATGCAATGCTTTCGTTATATAATTTTGATAGACGGATTGTGTTTAAATTCCGCACAAAACGGAACAGGAACAAAAGCGCAACTATACTATAAACAGCTATTAAACTATAAAGTGTATAATTAATATCCTTGTGATCAGCAATTGTATGAATAGCTGGAGCTATGTGCGCCGGGATCGCTTTTTGGATAACACTACCCGGTAGCAATTGTAACTGTTCCTGAACTGGTTGAATAGACGGGAGCGAAGCTATGGTATGCTTAACCACAATAAAAGGTACAGTTAAAGAAAACAGGATGCTTAGTAAAAGATAAACCCTGTTAAAAGTGTACATAGTTTTATTTACAAGCAGCAGGTGATAGGCCAGTAACAGCAAGGCACTGCATAGGGTGAAATTTACCAGGTAAGTTATCATGGCTTTTTCTTGTTAAGTTGTTTATCTATAATTTTTTTCAGGTCTTCAAGCTCTGCATCGGTAAGGTTGGTTTCAGTAGTGAAGAACGATGCAAATTGCATGGCCGAGCTGCCAAAAAAGTTTTTGATCAGCCCGTTAACGTGTTTTGAAAAATATTCCGACTTTTTAACCAATGGATAGTATTGCCTGGAGTTTCCCATTAATTTGTAGGCCACAAAGCCTTTATTCTGCATCCGCTTAAGCAGCGTGGCAATGGTAGTTGTAGCTGGTTTTGGATCAGGGAAGCTGTCTATAAGGTCTTTCATAAACACCTGGTCTTTATCCCAAATTAGTTCCATTAGTTGTTCTTCGGCACCTGTAAGTTTCATGTTGCTCTATGAATTGAGAATTAACTCTACAATTGTAGAGTTAATATTTTGAATTTGCAAGAGGATTGGAAAAATATTTTCAATTAGCCCGGGATGGATAGCTAATTGATGGCGTATTCAGAAAAATATATATAACTGTTTACAAATTCCCTTATTTGTTGTTATTTTTAAACCAAACAACAAATACATGAAACGCATAGGATTAATAATAGGCTTAATAATTCTTTTAATATTGGCAGGGATGTTTTACTATCGTTATTATTTTGTTTTTGGCGATGGAACAAAGGCCGGCACCATGAACTATTTTGTACATAAGGGCTATGTATTTAAAACCTATGAAGGCAGGCTGATCCAATCCGGCATTCGTACGCCAACGCAGGGAACCATCCAATCCAATGAATTTATGTTTTCTGTAACTAACCAGCGTGTTGCCGACCAGCTAAATAAAAGCGCTGGGGCATATCTTGAGCTGCATTACAAAGAATACCTGCATACCCTGCCGTGGCGGGGTGTTAGCGTGTTTGTTGTTGATAGTGTGATGTCCGTTCGCCCTGTAACGCCTGTGCAGCCATAGTTATCAGGCTGTTTTCGATGCATTGTTTTATCAAACTTTTGTCTTTAATGGTGGTTTATCATAAAACCAATTTAAATGCCATGTGGAACGAAACCAATAATAAGCTTTATAAAGCTTTTGAGTTTAAAGATTTTTCGGCTGCCTTTTCATTTATGACCAGGGTTGCCCTGCTTGCCGAGAAAAACAACCATCACCCAACCTGGACAAATACCTATAACAAGGTAGAGATCTGGCTTTCAACCCATGATGCGGGTGACACAGTTACAAAGAGAGACAAATTACTGGCTGATGACATTGATGCTGTGTTCTAAAATTAAGATTTATAATGTTAGAAGATATAGAAACTCGTCACTATAGCTATTTAACAGAGATGCATCGATCCTAAATCCTTTTAATCCAAAAATCCCGGTTATTCCACATCCGCCTAAATTTTCCACAATTCCGCTAAACACGGGGCAATGCATTAACTTTACCGACCGATTAAAAAGGAGCAAACCATTTGGCAAAAGATACCACGAAGGAAACACCGTTAATGCAGCAATACAACCAGATAAAGGCCAAGTATCCCGGCGCTTTATTGCTGTTTCGTGTAGGCGATTTTTATGAAACATTTGGTGAGGATGCTATAAAAGCAGCAGGGATTTTAGGCATTGTGCTTACCCGCAGGGCCAATGGAGCTGCCACGCATATCGAGCTGGCAGGTTTTCCGCACCATTCGCTGGATACTTATTTGCCAAAATTAGTGCGTGCAGGTCAGCGGGTGGCCATCTGCGATCAGCTGGAAGATCCAAAGACCACTAAAACTATTGTTAAGCGCGGTGTTACGGAGCTTGTTACGCCCGGTGTTGCCATTAATGATAACATCCTGCATCAAAAAAGTAATAATTACCTGGCTTCGCTGTATTTCGAAAAGAATAGTATCGGCATAGCCTTAATAGATATTTCAACAGGTGAATTTTTAGCTGCGCAAGGCAGCCCTGAATATATTGATAAGCTGTTGCAAAGCTTTTCACCTTCAGAGATCATTTACCCAAAAAGCCGCCAGCATGATTTTAAAGATAATTATGGCGACCGCTTTTATACCTATACCCTTGATGAATGGCCTTATAGCGGTGATTATGCAAATGAGGTATTGCTGAAACATTTCGGCGTAAAATCATTAAAAGGTTTTGGGATTGATAAATTAAACCTGGGTATTGTAGCTGCCGGTGTGGCGCTGCACTATCTTAACGAAACAGAACACCGCAACCTGCAGCATATTTCGGCCATAGGCAGGATAGAGGAAGACCGTTACCTGTGGCTTGATCGTTATAGCGTACGCAACCTTGAGCTGGTTGGCTCGGCAAATGAAAATGCGTTGACGCTGGTTGATGTACTTGATCATACCTGCTCACCTATGGGGGCACGCCTGCTGCGCCGCTGGATTGTAATGCCGTTAAAAGAGCTCAAACCTATTAACGACCGCTTAGGTGTGGTGGAATACCTGATTGAACAGGAAGAACTGCGGGAAGACTTTAAACAAAATATCCGCCTGATTGGCGACCTGGAAAGATTAATATCAAAAATTGGCCTGCAAAAGGCTAATCCACGTGAGGTTTGTCAGCTTAAAAAAGCGCTGATTGCCATTGGTACGATAAAAAAAATCGGCGAAACTTCTGTAAGCCTGCCATTACAGGCCATTGCTGCACAGTTAAACCCCTGCACCCTTATTTCTGAAAAGATAGAGAAAGAACTAAGCGCTGAACCACCTGTAATGCTGGTTAAAGGCAGCGTGATGAACGATGGCATTAGTGAGGAACTGGATCACCTGCGTAAGATAGCATTCGGTGGTAAGGGTTATTTATTGGAGATCCAAAAAAGG
>JAQBOS010000428.1 GCA_028287925.1 Mucilaginibacter sp.
TTTGGAGTTCCCATTGCCATGAATTTTATAGTAAAACTTTTTTCATTAATAAATGCACACAAATGCAAATAAGCTTAATTTGTTGGTTGTATTTCTTAGTAAAAATAATCAAAATCATTTTCATTAAAAACACCATTTAAAAAAAAATAATTTTTAATTGTTTTTGCGTGATTTATAAAATTATTCAGATTCCTCACCAATGGAAGCCGTATTATTTGTAAAATCCTTCATTTGAGGCAGTTCGTTTATATTGTTTATGCCAAAATAGTCCATAAAAAGTATACTTGTGCCATAAAGTATTGGTTTGCCCAATGCTTCTGATTTGCCAATAATGGCAATTAATTCTTTTTCGAGCAGTTTTTGAATGGAATAATCGCAATTTACGCCGCGGATCTGTTCAATATCGGGTTTAGTTACGGGTTGTTTATAGGCTATAATAGCAAGCGTTTCGAGCGCGGCCTGGCTTAGTTTCTTTTTTGAGCGTTGTGCCTGCAGCAGGCTGATAACCTGGTGGTAATTTTTCTTTGTTAAAAATTGATAACCGTTGCTCACTTTAACCACCTCAATGGCAAACTGCTGATCGTGGTATTTATTGGTGATGTTTTGAATGTAGCCGCTTATTTCATCTTCACTAAAATCCTGGTTAAACGCCGATTGCAGGCAATAAATAATTTCTTCGGAACGAATGCTTTGCTCCGATGCAAATATGAGGGCTTCTATGTATTGTTCAATGTTGTCCATTTCAAGTCCGAAAGTCAGTAAGTCCGGAAGTCCGAAAGTAATGAAAAGTCCGGAAGTCCGAAAGTCGGTAAAGTCCGAAAGAAGGAAAAAATTTAAAAAGCATGCGACATTTTAATAGCGATGGGCTTAAATCCTTATCAATCGCGCAGGCCTGCGACCTGCGCTGATGGATGTCGCCCTTTCAGGGCTTTGATGTTGTGATTTTGATGGCCCCCGTCTAATATATCAACGCAGGTTGAAGGCCTGCGCTAAATACGGTAAATAACCAATCATTAGGTTACGTTTCGATTAAACCCAGCGCTATAAAGAAAAGCCCGGAATTAAAAGCTATTCTTCTACTTTCGGACTTCTGGACTTTCCCGTCTTTCGGACTTCCTCAATAATTTATCACTTGTTCCTCAATAGCCGCGGGGATTTCGCGCCAATCGTACTTTTGGGTACGCAGTTGGGGTTCAAAGCCGGCTTCCTTTATTGATTCCTGGATACCTTTTGCGGTGAAGCGGTGTGGTGCACCAGCTGCTGATACCACATTTTCTTCGATCATTATTGATCCAAAATCATTTGCACCGGCATGCAGGCATAATTGCGCTACCTGTTTACCTACCGTTAACCATGATGCCTGGATGTTTTTAATGTTTGGCAGCATAATGCGGCTTAGCGCTATCATCCGGATATATTCATCGCCGGTTACATTGTTTGTAATACCTCTTATCTTGCGCAATAAAGTGCCATCATCCTGGAAGGGCCATGGGATAAAGGCAACAAAGCCGTAAGCGCCTTCGGGCTTTTCAGATTGCACTTCGCGGATCCAAACCAAATGCTCAAAACGCTCCTCGATAGTTTCAATATGGCCAAACATCATGGTGGCCGAGCTTGGCAGGTTAAGCTGATGGGCAGCACGCATCACATCAAGCCACTCTTTACCACCGCACTTACCTTTGCTGATCAGGCGGCGAACGCGGTCGTTCAATATTTCGGCGCCGGCGCCCGGCAGTGAATCCAGCCCGGCAGCTTTTAGTTCTCTTAAAACATCAATATGGCTCATGCCTTCCAGTTTGGCAACATGCGCAATTTCCGGCGGACCTAATGAATGGAGTTTTAAAGTAGGATATAGTTCTTTTAGTTGTCTGAAAGTATCAGCATAAAATTTCAAACCAAGGTCGGGGTGGTGGCCACCCTGCAGTAATAATTGATCGCCCCCATAGCGGAAGGTTTCTTCAATTTTTTGCTTATAGGTTTCAATATCAGTTATATAGGCGTCCTCGTGACCGGGGCGGCGGAAAAAGTTACAGAACTTACAATTAGCTATACAAACATTGGTGGTATTAACATTCCGGTCAATCTGCCAGGTTACTTTACCATGCGGTACCTGGATCTTGCGCAGCTCATTGGCTGTGTACATCAAATCGGCAGTTGAAGCATTTTTATAAAGAAAAACGCCCTCATCCTGGGTTAAAAAATCAAACCGCAAAGCGCGTTGCAACAGATCTGCTGTGTTCATGCACAAATATACGAAGTAGGAGGTGAAAGGCGAAAGGTAAAAGCTGGGTAATGAGTAAACTTTTACAGCTGTTTAACAATTCAAATAAATTTTGATTGTAATTAATGTAATCTTGACATTAATAAATAAAAATTCAATACATTTGTTTATGCTGTCATAACAATCCTATTGCTTTGACCGTAATGATCTACCTTTTTTTTGCCACAACGCCGGGCAATAGCTACTGATTATACCAATTAAACCAATATCTAAACCATATATATTATGAAACATGTTTATTTTATCATCTCCGTTGTGCAATGGAATTGGAGAAAACTGTTCGCAACGTTATCAGTAATCCTTTTACTTTTTATTACCCAGACAACATTTGCCCAGGTAACCTGGGTTGAGGCAGAAACAGGCAGCATCTCCAATGGTGCTGTCGTACAATCAAACAGCAGTAGTTCGGGCGGGCAACAGATCGGCAATCTTGGCGGCCCGTCCAACGGAACAGTCATCATTCCCGTAAATGTCACCAATGCGGGGCAATACACCTTATCGGTCAACTATCTTAGTGCCGATCCCCGCGATCTGTATATCACCGTAAATACCGACGCCGCAGTAGCAGTATCTTGCAACTCGGGCAGTTGGAGTACGGTGGCCACCGCAACTTTGGTCATTAATTTACAAGCCGGTGCCAATACTGTAAAACTAAATAACAATGCATTGCAATATGCCCCCAATGTGGACCGGATAGGAATTGCCCCTAAATTTTATGAAGTCGAGGCAGGAACATTAGCCGGTGGTTCCAATATACAATCGTGCACGGCCTGTTCGGGCACATCCATGGTAGGCAACCTGGGTACGGGATCGGTAACCAACACCGTGAATGTAAGCACTGCTGGCGCTTATATATTGACCGTTTATTATGCAAGCCAGGATCCCCGTTCATTTTTTGTATCGGTAAATGGCGGCACAGGAACAGAACTGGCGTGTTTGCCTTCGGGCGGATGGAGCACTGTGGCAGCGGCTACTATCCCCGTAACATTAAATGCCGGCAACAATACCATTAAATTGGATAACGCTGGCTCGTACGCCCCTAATGCCGACAAACTAAGCTTAGCTATAGTGCCGGTCACTATTAAAAATATAAGTTTTGGCACCAATAATCGTATTGAGTATAACCTGGCCAGTGGTAAGTACAATGTTTATTTTAACGGCACCAAAGTAATTACCGATGCTTATGCCACAGCGCAATCAAACGCCACTCAATCCAGTCTTAATTATGCCACCCGCACGTACAGTTCCTCGGCTGTTAGTGATGGCCTGGGTTCGGGCACTAAACATATAATCTCTTTATCAGGCAATGGTTTGATTTCCATGCAGCAGGTATTTTACGTATACAATAACAGGAATTACTTTTACACCGAAATTTTACTGAATGGCTCTGGTGCTAATTGCTACGCCATGGCACCGCTCATATCAACCAATGTGGCTTTACCCGTAAGTGGTGATAACCGGGTATTAAACGTTCCTTTTGATAACGATACCTTTATCTCGTACAACGCCGAATCATTAAGCAGTTCGGTAAATACTACCAGTTCAGAAGTAAGTGCCATATATGACAATACCAGTCGCAACGGCCTGGTATTGGGCTCTATTGAGCACAGCGACTGGAAAACCGGGGTGCAAATGATAGGTTCAGGAGGCAGTACACTATCGCAGTTGCAGCTTTATGGTGGCTTTACGCAAACAAGTATTACGCGTGATAAAAGAGGCCATGGTTGGGTTAGCGTAGGTGCAACAACCTGCAAATCGCCAAAAATGATGGTTGGTTTCTTTAACGATTGGCGCGATGGAATGGAAGAATACGGAAAATCAAACCGTATTGCCGAACCTCCCTATGTTTTTAACTGGACACTCCCCACTCCTTTTGGCTGGAATAGCTGGGGAGCCATTCAAAGCAGCTTAAACTTAACCAATGCCAAAGGTGTGGTTGATTTTTTTGCTACTACTTTAACAGGGTTCCGGAATGGTAATACCGCCTATATCGACCTGGATTCGTATTGGGATAACCTGAATGATATGGAATTAAAACAATTTGCTGATTATGCAAAAAGCAAAGGATTAAAACCCGGTGTTTACTGGGCACCTTTTGTTGACTGGGGCAAAACAAGTCGCGGTGTAGAAGGCAGCGCATACAATTATACCGACATCTGGGCAAAAGAAAATGGCGCATACCATGACCTTGACGGATGCAGGGCTTTAGATCCTACCCATCCAGGCACCAAACAAAGGATAGCTTATATGATAGGCCGTTTTAAAACAGCAGGCTTCCAGATGATTAAAATTGATTTCCTGGGCCATGCTGCCATTGAGGCTGATAGTTATTACGACAGTTCGGTACATACCGGCATGAGAGCTTACCGGCAAGGCATGGAGTACCTGATTGATCAGCTTGCCGGGCAGATGCTGGTGTATGCGGCTATTTCGCCAAATTTGGCCACGGCGCGTTATGCCCACATGCGCAGGATAGCCTGCGATGCCTATTCTTCTATCAGCGATACACAATATACGCTTAACAGTACCAATTATGGCTGGTGGCAAACCTATATGTATAACTATATTGATGCCGATCATGAGGTTTTATCAACTGCTACATTGGGTACAAATCGTGCCCGGGTTGCCTCAGGTATGATTACAGGCACCGTAATTACAGGCGACAATTATTCCACAACCGGACAATGGACAAGCGTTGCCCAAAGCCTTTTCCAAAATCAGGATGTGTTGGATATAGCCAGGAATGGCGTTGCATTCAGGCCCGTAGAGGCGAATACAGGCACAGGAACAAGTGAATTGTTTGCCCGTAATATTGGCAATTACCTATACCTCGCGGTGTTTAATTATGGTACAAGCAGCAAATCATACTCGGTAAGTTACAGCCGCATAGGTTTACCTAACGGTACGTACACGATGAAAGAATTATTTACCGGTACCACAACAAGTATCAATAACTCGATAGGTTTTACCCTCGGAGCCTCAGACGCGGCCTTATACCGTATTACTGTGGGAACCGGCACATTAGCCATCGCAAAAACCAAAGAGGTTGCCAAAAGCGATACCACGTTATCGCCAAAAATGATTTACTATCCCAACCCGGTAAAGTCTATATTACACTTAGACAATGCTATAGAAATATCCAGCGTACAGCTTACTTCGTTCGGTTCAGGGCGCACCGTTAAAAAATATGCAAACATCAATAACAAGCATTATGAATTGGATGTTAACGGCCTGCCAACAGGCTATTATATAGTGAGCGTAACGGATAGCAAAGGCAAAACAAAAGGATATATGATCTACAAAAATTGATCAAATGATCACTTTAAGGGAACGTGCTTAATGGCGCGTTCCCTTAAAATGAAGATCCGAATATATTTAGACACTGAAGCTTTAAGGGTATCCCCTTTATGGGTGCCGGGAACACAATTTGGAACACCTGTAAGAGTATAATACTGTGTACCTATCAATTTTTTGCTTATAAGTTTCAATATCAGTTATGTAGCTATCCTCGTGGCCGGGGCGACGGAAAAAGTTGCAGAACTTGCAGTTGGCGATGCAAACATTGGTGGTATTTACATTCCGGTCGATCTGCCAGGTTACTTTACCATGCGGTACCTGGATCTTGCGCAGCTCGTTGGCTGTGTGCATCAAATCGGCAGTTGAAGCATTTTATAAAGAAAAACGCCCTCTTCCTGGGTTAAAAAATCAAACCGCAAAGCGCGTTGCAACAGATCTGCTGTGTTCATGCACAAATATA
>JAQBOS010000487.1 GCA_028287925.1 Mucilaginibacter sp.
ATAAAGTAATAAACAAAGGCCGCCACTGTAAGCAAAAAATACATGGGATAGATGCGGGCCACCCTGTTTTTTAAATATTGCTTAAACCAATCAGTGGTTAAATGAAAACTATGGTAGTAACGGAACGTGATCAGGAAGCCTGATAAAACAAAGAAAATACTTACCCCAATGTGGAACTCGCCTAAAAAGCGCTGGATAATATGTGGGAAACCGCCATCAAAAACGTCGGCAAAGTGGGAGATAAACACCAGGTACGCTGCCATTGCGCGTACCCCCGTTAATGCTGGGATATAATTTTGTAATGACTTTTGTGACAAACCGCTTTAAATGTTGTTGATTTTTCTAAGATACCTCTATTTTGAGGCGTATACGCAAAAAGTTAATCTAAGGGTGTGGAAAAGTTTATTTTGGCAGCGATTATAAGATGAAAGCAGAAGGCCTAAAGCTGAAAGCAAAAAGTGAAATAGATGTTAGCGCCTTCAAAATTTGAATATTTCATTTTGGATAGCGTACAGAACAAGGCCTGTACGGGTTTTAAGATTTAGTTTCAGGAAGAGCGACTCGCGGTAATTATCGACTGTACGAGGGCTTACAAACATTTTATCGGCAATTTCTTTATAGGTTAGCTCGGAGCAACAGAGCCTTAAAAATTCAAATTCTTTTTTCGAAAAATCAGGCGATCCATCGTCAGCAACCTTGCGGATCAGCTTGCCTGAAACCATTTCATTTATAAAAACGCCTTTCTCATTTATTGTTTTTATGGCCTCCAAAAGTTCCCTGGGTTTTGATTCTTTAAGCACGTAGCCGTTTGCCCCGCTTTTTATCATGCGGATAACTGCTTTATCATCCTCAAACATGCTCAATGCTAAAACTTTTATTTGCGGGTATTTTTCTTTAACCCATTTTGTGGCCAGGTAGCCATCCATTACAGGCATGTTGATATCCATTAAAATTACCTGTGGCAATGGATGTTTTGCCAGCATGTGCTGCATTTGCTCGCCGTTTTCGGCTTCAAAAACAACCTTTAATTCGTCAAATTCGCCCATAAGCGATGCTACCCCATTCCTAAACAGGGTATGGTCGTCAACAATGGCTATTAATATTTTTTCTGTTTGCATGTTATGGATATGGTATAAAAACAGTTATCGTAGTACCTTCATCCGGGCTTGACAGAATGGTTGCTTCCCCACCAATTATCCCGGCCCTTTTTTGAATATTCTGCAGGCCCATGCCGCTTTGTCCTGCCGGCAAATTGTCTGAATTAAAGCCCACACCGTTATCACTAACCCGGAGCTGCAACACGGCAGCCTGATAATCTAATTTTATATTTATCCCAGTGGCTTTTGCATGTTTAATAATATTATTCAAAATCTCCTGCAGAATTCGAAAGAGGATCAAATCCTTATCCGGACTGTTAACCGCAGGCATTTCGCTGTCATTAGTATAATTAACTTTGTGCTGTCCGGATTTTTCTATCCAATTTATTTCGTGACCAATAGCTTCTGATAAACCCATAACAACCAGCTGATCTCCCTGCAATAATTTTCCCAGCAAACGCATTTCCTTAATGGACCGAACCGTTAGGTCAATTGCCGCATCAATTTTTTGCCTGGCCTTTGGCGCATTATCCAGCTCAATTGAATTAAGCGTTAACGAGGTAAGGCTTAGCAACTGGCCAATATTATCATGCAGATCAGCGCCAATTGTTTGCATGGTTTGTTCCTGCACTTCGAGCTGGGTTTTGATTATTTCAGCATCGAAGGTGAGCTGCATAAGGGCTTTTTCTTCCAAATGCCTTTTTTTGCGGCTGTTGTAGACAATAACAAGCAAAATAAATCCCAAAGCCACTATCAAAAAAATAGTGATCGTTATTATAACTGCAGTAAAGAAGTCTTTTTGTTGTACAGACATATAATTGATGCTACCCAAAAACCATAAAAAATCAAATTAATAATATCGTTAAGTAAATAACTTAGCGGCACCTGTATAGTAATCATTAGTTTATCCAGTTGATCAGCATAAATTACAAGTCCGATGCTTGTTGTGTAAAAAAGAAAATAGCCTGAAATAAAAAGAAAAGCAGGGTCTGTTAATAAATTCACATATTCTTCTTTGTGAAAAAGAGTGAAATAGTAATAAATGCATAAACATATAATAATAACTGAACCTAAGAGGCCGGCAATTTTGAAAAATTCTGAATTATTCCCCTTCAAGATCCAGCTAAGCAGGTAGACCGAAAAGAAAAGACCCAGACAAAGCTGCATAATGATTTTTTTTCTTTTTAAAAAAACAACTTTTGACACAATCCAAATTCCAAATGTAAATTCAATAGGCATATCTAAATTATACAGCCAATTATTGTCGGATTTATATACATAACGACAAACACTCTCTAACGCAACAACAGAAAGTAAGTAAAGCTTAACAGTAATTCCAAATGTTGAATCAGAACTTTTTAAATATAGAAGTGCAGAAATAAAACAAACCCATTCTGCATATAAGTAATATGGGAAGATAAGCATCAGGTTTAAATATCCTGATGAAGATAAACATCCGAATGATATTTAGCGAGCAAATTAAATATATCTGTATTTCCTGTTTTTAGTTTGAAATTAGTAGCGTAATGGACCAGTTTTTCTGGTCCATTACGCTACAATGACCGGTGGTTGATGATATTAAGGCAAAATATCTTCCTGGAAGTAATCATCAGGATCTTTTACGCCCACACAATTAGGGGGACAGATAGAACCGCGGTCTAGCCCTTCGCCGGCGCCTAAAATTGTGACAGAAGTGCCTGGTTTTAATTGATCCTCCCATGTTTTTGAAGGAACATTAAGTTCAGTGTTACAAATGATAGCGGTATCCATCCCTAAATAAGGATTGGGAATTATAGCGCTTGGCGGGCAAGTTAATAAGTCCACGTGATTTCCCAGGTATATTTTAAACCCGAAAAATTGCAAACCATTCATCTGGGCATCAATTGTTTTTGTAGAATCAATAACCTCATTATCAATAAAAAGCTGGATAACTTCCTTAAGGCTAAAATGAATAAATTTTAGACAATTGGGATCAGTGTTGTGATTTGCCCGATAGGCTTGAGCCATTGCTTTAATGGTTTCCCGGTTTACGATCAAACCGTTAATGATATCAGCAGGTCCCGGTTGCGCTAATACGTCTAATGCTCCGGCGGACATTAGATGGGAGGCTCTTTTTTGTTTGGTAGATCCTAATAAAGAACCATTACTCGATTCAACATCTGCGAATTGAGAATCAGGGGTTAGTTTAACTGGCATTGTTTTAAGATTTAAGTTGTGATAAATTTAATGAATTAATTTGTTATTTAACAATCCAAAACTCATAACTAACTATCACATCCCCAACGTATTTATACCCTTTTTAATACCGTAGAATCACCTTGTTAAACAGGGCCTTTTTACGGTAATACTTTTTTGTCGTGATGCAGAGATTTGAGGTATTATAACTAAATCTTAAAAATCATGAAAACAAAAAAATTATTACTTGGAGCTTTTTTATTTAGCCCTTTTTGCTGCTTTGCTGAAACAGCGCAGGATCATCCCACAAATGCCGAAACGTGGATTGCCTTTTTACCGGTTATCTTTTTCTTCCTTATTTTATTAATAACAACTGTTAAGCTGCGGAACAATAAGGTTAGCCTGGCAGATTTGTTAGAAGAGAAGGACCCCGCTACTCCCCCTGCCGCCGGACAGGCACCTGTTGCTACCCCCGCCCAACAAAGCGTTAGCAGGTTTATAGCCTTCCTGACAGGGTTGGTTGCTCTTACTATTGGGGTGTGTATCACCACGTTTTATATGTACAGTTATTTTAGCAACCCTTCGCAAAAGATAGATATATCCAATTTAACCAGTGTGATCTGGGGGCTTGGCATTGGCGTTTTGCCCTATGGTTTTAACAAAGCATCGTCTGCAATTAAGCCAAATTCATAAATACTTATTTAACAGGAATTTTTTAATCACCACAAATACTAACTTTTTACATTATGCAACTCAATATAAACACCCAGGCTACAAACGGACAATTGATCCTTTATGTAATTAATAACAGTGGGGCGACAATCTTAACTTTAAGAGATACAGATAATGGTAGCTGTTTAATTGTTCCCGGTTACACATACAGATTTGAATGGCATACCTGGAGCCCTCAGGGAGCTGATTATGCTATTAATGCAAATACAGACCCGGTTAATCCCGGATTTCCACCTTTCAGTTTTTCTAAAAGCTATCCAGGGCCCAGTTCTGACATGGGAGGATTTTATTTCACCTTAAATTAATTAATTATGAAAAAGATTTTTTTTATCATTTGTATGAGCTATTGCTCCCTGGGTTGGGCTCAAATTAGTGTCCCAAAAGAAAAGGTTGATTCTTTGCAAAGCGGATTTTTAAAGGCCAACTTCACACCATTAGGTAATGCTGCTTTATCAAATATTGTATCAAACGTAGCCTTGTCGTCAACCTTGAACGAAGGTGAAAATGGAAAGATAGAATTAAAGTACAATTTTAAAAACTGGTGGACAGGAGGCCTTTCAGTTGATCAGAAAATTGGTGAAGGAGATAAAAAAGCTGAATTCTATGATTTTACCAATGGAATTAGCCCGGGTACAACTATCGGTTTCAATCTGCAAAAGATCTTTTGGTCTCCAAAACTTTCCGGATCAGGATTTGAACAATTTGACGCCCTGGCAACAGCATATGCCAAAAATAAAGGAGTTGAAAGGCGAACAGTTACATATAATGATATTGCTCAAAATGGAACAGCCGATGAAAAAGAAAGTCTTTCAAAACTTAAGCTTAAATTTCCTGTTTTTTTTAATTTAAAGATCTCGTTTACCAAATCGAATTTTTCATTCACAACGGATTCTGTTAATTTGAAAGGAACGGAAGCTAACTATTTTACCCCGAACCTTGGCTTATCAATAGGCATCCCATTTTCTTTAAAGAGTTACCTGGCTATAAGTTATTCCTATTCTGAAAGCTACCAGGACGCTGATGCACTAACCTTTTCAAGCCCATTTGGAAGTACGAAAAACACTTTTAGCCAAACACTTGTTTTTGGAGCGCCACAACGGAAATTAGACAATAAGGTTAGTTTGGAATTACGTGAAAGTTTTGGAAAAAACTCTGATTTTGCAATAGATCCGACGTTTACTTATGCTTTTAATTCTGATAAAATGGCAATCTCAATTCCGCTGTATTTTATTCAGGGCGCTACTAAGGTTGGTAAACCCAATGGGTTACAAGGTGGGATAAGCTTAGGATATCTGACAAAGACCAGCTCATTGAGTAGCTTTAAAGATGGGTTTGGAGCACAATTGATTTTAACAACACCTTTTGATGTTTTTGGTAGTCTTAAATGATAGGTCCTGAGTATTTTGTCGAAAGGTGATAAACCTTTCGACAAAATGCCAAGGACTAATTACTAAGCCTATTCCGCCCCTTTCCCTAACCTCCTCCTCAACTCCGCCACCGGCATAGTTATCATCCGCCCAACCGGCTCTTTCCCACGGTAAGTAATCACCCTTAATTGCGTAGCATCTTTTGGCACTTCAATAACTCCTGTATATTTTGGATAAAACCTGTCGGGATAGGAATTATCAAAGCTGTAATAGATATCCAGGTCGGGGATCTCGTTGGTAAATTCAACAGTCAATTTATTATCAGCGGTCATTTTGGGTTTAAAATCGGGATCATAAACGCTTGGCGCGTATTTTACCTCGGCTTCGTTAAAGCGGGCAAAATGCTTTTCAACCCTTGGGTAAAAATTATTCCAGTCCTTCTTTGCCTTTGGCGACCATACAGATTCAGCTATGGCAAAGCCGCGTGGCCAGGTCATATATTCAACCTGCCTGAAGTTAAATACCTGCTCTGTCCATAAGTTGGCTTGCCCGCCCAGTATTAATTTGGAATCAGCGCTATCCGGAACAGGCTCAAATTCGTACGATTTATTTAAACGCAGGGTAGCATATACATGCGGTTCCATCACGCGGTCGCTTTGCATATAGTCAAGATAAGCAAAAGTAGTTGGACTCATCACCACCTCATGGCCAAGCTTTGAAGCGGTAATACCGCCCTGGATGCCACGCCAGCTCATTACAGCCGCTTTAGGGCCAAGGCCGCCTTCAATTATTTCGTCCCAGCCCATAAATTTTTTGCCTTTTGACTCTACTATTTTTTCCAAACGCTTCTCAAAATAGCTTTGCACCTCTTCCATCGTCTTCAAATTTTCTTTTTGCATCAGCGCTTTAACTTCGGCGCTTTGCTCCCAGAAATTTTTAGCACACTCATCGCCACCTAAATGGATATAACCAAATGGAAACAGCTGGGCAACCTCGGTCATTACCTTATCTAAAAACTCGTAAGTTTTTTCGCTGGCGGGGTTAAGGGTATTATCAACCAACGCTTTGATGCCACCTGCGCCAAAATCCATCATATGCTCACCCGAGCGCACCTGGTATTTATCGGCACCAGGTGTGGCCGACAGTTCAGGATAGGCTACAACGGCAGCAAGGCTGTGCCCCGGTACATCCACTTCGGGTAAAATATTCAGAAAATGATCTTTACCATATTGTACCAGCTCCCTGATATCGTCCTGGGTATAAAAACCACCATAAGTACGTGGCTCATCAGGAGTAGGAGCGCTAAAGTTACCAAATTCGCCAACCTTTTTAACGTTATAGGCGCCAACAGTGGTTAAACGTGGTAAGCTTTTAATCTCGATGCGCCAGCCTTCATCATCAGTAAGATGCATGTGTAAAAGGTTAAACTTATAGCGCACCATCTGGTCAATATATTGCTTAACCTCTTCTTTTGTAAAGAAATGCCTCGATACATCAAACATCAAACCCCTCCAGGCAAACCTTGGATAATCGGTAATATCAACACATGGGGCTGTCCATTTTATATGGTGCACTTCGGCACTTTCAATTTCTTTAGGGAATAGCTGCATCAGGGTTTGTACCCCATAAAATAAGCCTGCAGGCTCGTTGGCTCTTATAACTATCCCTTTAGCACCCACCCATAGCTGATAACCCTCTTTACCCAAAACAGTATCAGCCTTTGCGCTCAGCAACAGCTTGATGGTGGTGGGTGTTGCAAATTTGCTTTTTACAGTAACTAATGCACCGGTTGCACCGGTAAGTTTCTTTCTTAAGTAATCAGTTACAGGCAGCATTTCTTTACTTAAAGGCGCCTGGATGGTTACATTTTTTGGTAAAATAAATTGACCTGGTTTTGTAACGGTTTTTACCGGTTCGGGAATAATAGCCAATGTGCTCTTAGTAGTTTGGCTAAACGATAAAAAAGAAACAAAACAACAGCAGAATGCTAAGGATAGTTTTTTCATGTTTAATAAAGGGTTTACTGGAAGGAATATCTGCCTGCAAATTATACTTTTTAAATAATATTAAAAAGAATTAGTTGATTATGTTTTTAGTCCGGAAGTCCGAAAGTCGGTAAAGTCCGAAAGAAAGACCATAGATATCGGCTATGGCACTTAAATAACTTAGCAAACTTTTTCTTTCGGTCTTCCGGACTTTACTGACTTTCGGACTTAATTAAATTTCCTATATTGCGTCAACAAGACACATCATAAACCATTTTCATGAAAAAGCTTTACTCATTGGCCGTCCTCGTCCTATTGGCGGGTGTGTCCGTTTTACTTTATTCTTTCAGTTTAAAAAATAATGACGCCGGGTTAACAGGTGTTATTAATGTTGATGGAGGTATGATAACCGGTGTTAAAAGTACAACCGGCAATATAGTATCGTTCAAAGGAGTTCCGTTTGCTGCGCCGCCTGTTGGCCAGTTGCGCTGGAAAGCACCACAACCCGTTCAACATTGGGCCGGCGTAAAAAAATGTGACGCATTTGGTCCGAGCCCTATGCAGGCAAAACCAGTTCCTTTTGGTGTTTATACTAAGGAATTTTTAATCCCTGAACAGCCAATAAGCGAGGATTGCCTTTATCTTAACGTTTGGGCAAAAAATAATGTCACACCTAAAAAGCCCGTTTTTGTATGGATCTATGGTGGTGGTTTTACCAGCGGCGGTGCGGCGGTACCCATTTATGATGGCGAAGCCATGGCAAAAAAGGGGATAATATTTGTGTCGATAAATTACAGGGTTGGTGTTTTTGGTTTCCTGGCTCATCCAAGCCTGACCAAAGAATCGCCTGATAAAGCGTCAGGTAATTATGCTTTATTGGATCAGATAGCAGCGTTAAAATGGATTAAAAAGAATATTGCAAATTTTGGCGGTGATCCTGACAATGTAACAATTGCAGGACAATCGGCAGGGTCAATGAGTGTTAATTGTTTGGTGGCTTCGCCTGTAGCTAAAGATCTGTTTAGTAAGGCAATTGCCGAAAGTGGCTCCATGATGGTATCAAACCCAATGATAAAATCACTTACGCTTACGGATGCTGAACAACAGGGTATAAAGCTTGCCACGGCTGCACATGCAAATAATATTAATGAGCTAAGGAAAGTCCCGGCGACAGACTTAATGAAAATCCCCGGTGGATATTCGCCAATTGTTGACGGTTACGTTTTACCTGAACCCGTTTCGCAAATTTTTGCCGAAGGAAAAGAGAATAATATCCCCCTGCTTACCGGTTGGAATGCAGATGAAGGCTTTGTGTTTAGCTTTAAAAAGAAAGAGGTTTTTCAACAGGAAGCAAAAGAAAAATATGGAAAAGATGCCGGTGAGTTTTTGAAATATTTTCCGGCAAATACAGATGAGGAGGCAGCACATTCTCAAACAAAACTAAGCCGCGACTTGATCTTTGCTATCTCCGGTTATAAGTGGGCAGGATTACAAGCCCAAAAAGCTAAAGCCCCTGTTTACGTATATTATTTTCAGCATAAGCTGCCTGCTACCCCTGATTTTGAAAAGTACGGCGCTTTCCATACGGGCGAGGTGGCCTATGCAATGGATAATTTAAAGTTCCTTAACCGCCCCTGGAAACCGGCTGATAAGATATTAGCCAACGAGATCTCAACCTATTGGGTTAATTTTATTACCAATGGAGACCCTAACGGGAAAAATTTGCCAACGTGGCCAAAATATAATAAGAACATGAGTAAGGTTATTGTATTCGATAATATTGCCTTGCAGAGAAGGTTGCCTGATAAGGAGGAATTGGAGTTTATGCTGTCAAAGGTGGATTGAGAAGACTTACGAAGTTTTAAAAACTTCGTAAGTCTGAAAAGCAACATTTAATCCAACCTAATCAACAAAACACTTATATTGCATTATCAATTATTACCCTTAACCTAAAAAATTATGTCATCTGACCGCAGAAAATTTATTAAACAACTGGGCAGCACCATTGTGCTTACCTCTGCTTCGCTTTCAGGTTTTGCAGCTATGGAAGATCACGAAAGAAGGATTTTACAAGCCGAAAAACGATACAGCTCAAATGATAAGATCAGGATTGCCACCATTGGAATGGGGATAATGGGCTTTAATGACACAAAGGCTGCTCTTACCTGCCCCGGTGTTGAGCTGGTTGCCGTGTGTGATCTGTACCAGGGCAGGCTGCAACGCGCTAAAGAAGTATATGGTGCAAATATATTTACCACAGTTGATTACCACGAGATCCTTGACCGCAAAGATGTAGATGCCGTAATTATTGCAACCAGCGATAACTGGCACAGTACTATAGCTATTGCTGCTATGAGAAAAGGCAAAGCGGTTTATAGTGAAAAACCCATGGTGCATTATTTAAGCGAGGGGCTTAATGAAATAAAAGCACAGCAGGAAACCAAAGCAGTTTTCCAGGTTGGGAGCCAGCGCGTAAGTAGTATTGCATTTCAAAAAGCAAAAGAGTTATACCAGGCAGGCGCTATAGGCCAGATAAATTCGATAGAAGCTTCGTTTAACAGGCAAAATGCACTTGGTGCATGGCAATATACTATTCCACTTGATGCCGGTCCGCAAACAGTTGACTGGAGCAGGTTCCAGGCTAATGAAAAAACAAAACTGCCTTATGAAAGTAACAGGTTTTTCAGGTGGCGTAATTACCGCGAATATGGCACAGGTGTAGCCGGCGACCTCTTTGTGCACCTGTTAACAGGTATTCACTTTATTACAAATTCCAAAGGTCCCGATAAGATATATGCCATTGGTGGTACCTATTACTGGAAGGATGGAAGAAATGTGCCCGATGTGATGACCGCTGTTATTGAGTATCCCGCAACTAAAGAGCACCCCGCTTTCCAGGCAAATCTTAGGGTGAATTTTATAAGCGGCGAAGGTGAACGATCATCCACCAAGATCATTGGATCTGAAGGGGTGATCAATCTTGATGACGACCAGGGCTTTACCATCCATAAAAATAAAATGCCTTTAGCCCCCGGGATAGGTGGCTGGGATTCGCTGGATACTTTTCCCGAGGCTATGCAAAAAACCTTGCTGAGTAACTATAATGCAAAATATTCAACAACCGACCAACAGGCACCCAGTATTCCCGGTATAACTTATCATTCTCCTGATGGATATAATTCATCCAACGATCACTTTGCCAATTTTATGGACGCCATCCGTACGGGCAAACCAGTAGTTGAGGATGCCATATTTGGTTTCAGAGCAGCAGCGCCGGCATTAGCCTGTAATGAAAGCTACTTCAATAACAAGGTGATCCATTGGGATGCAGAGAATATGAAGATGGTTAATTAGCGATTAGAGACCAGAGGTTTGAGATTAGTTGATTTTTAGTCCGAAAGTCGGGAAAGTCCGGAAGTCCGGAAGAAGCTTCAAAGATTTGGGTTGAAAATCGGGTTTTAGCAGATAAAAATTCTCAAAATAGCAAGAGAACCTGATTTTTTCCTAACCTCTAATCACTAAATTACAGCTTCACAAAGGAACTTTTCCCAACAAGGCTATTGTCGTTGTTATTAACTACTTGTATAAAATAAGTTCCCGGTAAAAGATAGCTTACGTTATCCTGCCAGGTGGTTGCGGATGATACAGCTGTTTTTATAATGGAACCTGTAATGCTTATTATTTTAATGGCGTATGATGGTTTTTGAGCTGAGGCTAATGAGGACGTAAGGTTTAAACTTTGGATCCCTGATAGCGTAACAGGTGTAGAATTGACCTGGTTGATAGCTAAATTTATCATATCGCTTGACGGATTAGGATAAACATTGACTTTTATCCCTGCAACAGGTAGCTTGCTTGCATCATAAACAATAGTGATCACTTTTGAATAGCTGATAACGCCATCAAGGTCTTCAAGCTTTAAGCGATAAAGATCTACCGTTTTAACCGGGTTGGCATCTAAAAAAGTATATATATGCTGTGAGTTTGATGCAAAGCCGCCCAGCACGTCAAAAGTTAGCCCGTTGTCCGTGCTTCTTTCAACTGTAAAATTGGTATAATTTTCCTCGTTTTCGGTTTTCCAGGTAATTGGTACACTGTTAGCGGCTTTTATAGCAGTAAAATCAAGTAAATGTACGCCCAAAGCCTTATTCTGCCTCACAACTATCTGGAAACGGTTATTTCCAAAACTTCCGGTATCGCTTTTATTAACTTCAAAAGCATAGTTAGTATTATTACGGAGATCCAATGAATCTTTTTTGTAGCGGTCCATTAGCCAGAGCTCATAAATTTTTGGAAGAGAATCCAGCTGCATTCTTTTAAGCGTAAAGGGTCCGCTGTTTGTTGCATCAACTTTTAGTCTTATAACCTGTTGTGTTTTTTTAGGCAGCGATAAAAAATTTATAGATAAAGGGACCGGAACACTATCTGTCGAAAAGCTTGCTAAACCTTCAGGAGCGCTCATGCCGGCAAGGTATTTGGAATCTTCCATATTGTTATACTTTGCAGAGGAGTTTGAATTAAACCCGATAGCTATATCATCATAATTAAAAGAATCAAGCGATAATTTTAAACGCAATAGCTGGCGTACTGCGTAAGGGCCCTGGGGGGTACCCATCATTAAATTGCCTCCGCCTACTGATTGCTGTGCAGCAGATATTTTAGCAGCTTCTGTAAATGTAAAAGAAGCCGAGCTTGCAACAGGATCAGCCTGTATAAAAAATGCCTGCCCGCTTGCTACTACATTAGTTGCGCCGTTGGTGCCTAACAATGGGTTCAATAAATTGTAGGTTGCGTATTGTTTGTTAACAGGGTTAAATGCATAAACCGTTGCTAATATGTTGGTGCCAATAATGCCTGTTCCGTATGAGTCAAGGTCAATGGAGCAAGCATAAGGATTCCCGACTAAAGTGTACCCGGTATTTGTTGATTTTAAATCAGATGCCCCGTACCATTCTTTTACAGATACATTGCCCTGGTTTAGTACGCCTGTTGTGGTTAAAGTAGCAGCTGTTGCTGCATATGTTAGCGTGGTTTCGGTAGCAAGGTCAGTTGCACTTCTGTCGCCCCTGAAAAAGTAAAGAAAGCCGGCGCCTGCCGGAATGTTGAATGGGGTAGAGCCATCACCATCAATTAAATAATTATAATTTACACCCGTTCCAATGGTATTTATGCCCCTGAAATTACCACTGGTAAATGATGAATTTGAAGGAGACATGTTTTCGCGGTATAAATATAGGGTGGGATTACCACCTTTATCAAAACCACCCGGAACACCGGTGGTTCCGGTAAGATAAGTGCTGTTTTTCAAATAATTTATACTATAATAATTATTTGAGCTTACTGTTAAACCATATACCGGCGAAGTAGTAAGGCGATAACCACGTGAGCCGGTTATATAACGCTGTACGTTAACATTGCCAATAATTTGGGGTCCGATAATAGGGCCAACTGCAGCTGAGCCATTGGCATCGGAGATTAAAGTTAAAAAGCCACCCGCATCCAGTATGGTGCTTGTGCTGCTTCCGCTCATGGTTAAAATTCCTGTGCTTGCAACAGAAAAAAGTCCGCTGGTCATGGTTTTTGTGCCTAAGCCGCTAAACGTAACCTTATTAAATACGGTTCCATTGCCTGCGCCGCCGGCAAGGCTTTGCGTGATGCCTTGAAATAAAACAGGGGTAGCGGTTAGTGCTGCATAATTACTTGCATCATTAGCCAGCGTATTCGTGAAATCGCCAAAAATATTCAGGTTTCCGCTATTGGGTGTTTTTATTCCCGAACCTGAAAATTTGATGCTGTTATAGCTTGGTCCCGCAGATAAACCGGTGATAATGGCATCAGTATATACCGTTTGTGCAGTGGTGCCTGAATATTCAATTGTTGCGCCGGGGTTGTTAAATGATATTACATTGGTACCTGTTGATGATAAGCCGGATAATGCGGTTGCATTTGCAAGTTGCAGGGTTGCGTTGGTAACAGAAAGTGTTGAGGTGCTGCCTGCAGTATTAATTGTTTGTATCGTCCCACTGATATTGGTTGCACCGCCAGTAATAATAAACATAGAGTTATTAGTAAACATTGTAAGGGCATATGGAGTTACATTTGATGTTAACTGTACATTAGTTAAGTTAAGATGAGCGACAGATGAGCTAGTGGTGGTTGTATAACTAGCAGGGTTTCCGGGGATAGCATTTGATATTTCAACCATGTTATTTGCAATAACTGTACCACTTCCTGTAAAAGAATGGGTATAATTATAGCTGGAATAGTTATCATTTTGATTGGTTATGTTGCCATTTACAGTTAATGTGTATGGATTGCTCACTGTTATAGTAATAGCACCCCCGGAGTTTCCAAATAATATTGAGCCGACAGAAGTCGAAGCTGTTGATACAACAGGTTGATAGGTAATATTAAAAGCAACCCCAAATCGCGCGTTATCAATATTTTGCGGTATTTGGTGTGGTGACCAATTGCTGGTGTTATTCCAATCGCTGCTTACCTGGCCAATCCAGTCTATAGTTTGGGGCGTTCCCTGGATGAAGTAAGAAGATCCGCTAACATTGAAAATGTTATAACTAATTGCAGGGCTGCTTAGGGTGATAGCATTTGTACTTTGGCCACTGGTAAAGTTAAAGGCTACATTACTTGAAGACCCTGTTGAGAAGATATCAGTAGCTACTAAAAAGTAATAATTGGTTTGCCCCGTAGTGAATGCTTCCGATAGCCCTGTGACATTGACGTAAGATCCATTTAAAGTAGCTGTTCCCACTTGTGTAAGCACTCCTGTAGTATAATCATTTGTGGTGCTGCTATATAATTTGGCGCTTCCAAAATAAGTTGACAAAGCACTATTAGAACTATTAATATTAAATTGGCTGATAGTAAAAACTCCTGAGGCTGTAACACTGAACCCAAACATAGCATTGGTTGTTCCGGATGTTAGGTTTGTACTTGAAGAAGTAAGCCCCCCTGTTAAATTTGCAAGTGTAATTGGCGCTCCCTGCACTTCATTACTATCGATTAAAAAACCAACAAGCAATCCCAGTAAGACAGTATACCTAAGTAATTGTGTTTTCAAAGTAGTAACAATAAAGTGTCAAATCAGTTCCCTCGGGCAATAGGATTGCTAAGGGGGTATCAAGTTATTAATTTATGTTGATAAGTATTACTTGTATTTTAATAAATCATTATTTTTTCCTTTCAGTAAACAACATTGAAATAATAGTTATTAAAATATTGTATGATGAATAAATGAAATGAAGGCTTTCAATATTTTGATGCAAAACCGTCGCACCGCTTATCTACATTCTTCAGTTTTATTTTCCTGAAGTATATAACAGGGTAAGGTTTTAATTATTTATTAAGAATTGCTTTTGGTTAATTAATTGGATTATAGCTTTTTATTAAAAAAAACATTTGCCAGAACAAATTTCGGTAATGACCGCTTCTATGTTTAAAATCAAAAAATCAATAATTTATCAAATCGCCATAGCTTTAGCAATAACAATGCTAAGTGGGAATTTAACAGCAATAAATTATGGAATAAAGGGAAGGGGCTATTAATGGTTACTTATTTTTCTTTTAAGTAATGGCGATTAAAATAATAGTTACTAAAATATTGTTTGGGGCGTATAACCGGAAAGTACTTCAAAAGGCTAAAAGAAAAAAATTCCACAATTTGCTATCCCAAACTTCCCGGTTTGAGCAAAGTTTGGGTAATTAAGTGGGTGAAGGGCAAAGGGTTGTGTTTTAAATTATAAGCATTTCAGCTTTTACCTTTCGCCTTTTGCTGCAACAAAATTACATTTTCACAAAAGTGGTTCGGCCAACCTGGCTTTTGTCGGCGTTGTTTAGTACCTGGATAATATAGGTGCCGGGCAAAAGTGTAGTTATATCATCCTGCCAGTTAGGTTGTGCAGAAGTGGCTGATTTAACAACAGACCCGAAAACGTTAAATATTTTAATGGCATATGATTGATTAGCGGGTAATGGAGATGTTTTATCAATGCTTTGCAAACCTGATAACAGATTGGGTTGTATGTTATTTTTAATGGCCAAATTTATTGTGCCTTGCGCCGGGTTAGGATAAACGTTTATAGCATTTGTGGTTACTACATTATTTGCAGTTCCGTATACCAATGAAATATTTTTCGAGTAGCTAATTGTGCCATTAAGATCCTCAAGTTTCAGGCGATAGGTATCAGTGGTACTTGCAGGGTTTTTATCCGTAAAATTATAAACGCTTTGTGCGCCCGATAAAAAGCCACCCAATACGTCAAATGTTAAACCACTGTTGGTGCTTCTTTCAACTGTAAAGTTGGTATAGTTCTCTTCATTTTCGGTTTTCCAGGCAATTTGAGCCTCATCAGTTGCTTTTATTGCTGTAAAGTTTAAAAGGTGTACTCCCAATGATCGATCTTGTCTTATAACTATTGAAAATCTGTTGTTTCCAAAGCTTGAGGTATCGGCAAGGTCAATATAAAAAACATAAGAACTATTATTGCGAAGGTCCAGCGAATCTTTTTTGTATTTATCCATCAGCCATACCTCATATATTGGCGGCAGCGAATCAAGCTTTGTTTTTTGAAGGGTGAATTGCCTTGAGATTGAAGCTTTTGTTTTTAACCTGATCTCTAAAGGGGGTTGTTTTGGCAGTGGCAAAAAATTTACGGCTAACAGAACATTATCAGATGAAATGCTCGATAGGCCTTCCATTGCTCCCATGCCCCCCAGGTCTTTAGCGTCTTCATAACCATTGTACTTTGTAGATGCTGTGGAAGAGAACCCTATTATAATCTCGTCATAATTTGATGAGTCTGCAAACATTTTTAATTTGAGCAGTTTGGCAGTTTCTGGTTTTGCTGATGCGGAGGCTAATGGCGCCGTATTGTTTGAAGAGCCCACCGCAAATCCTTGTCCGCTTACAATTTTGCTGAAAACTGTAAGTGCAAATAGTATTAAACAGGCAAGCGATCTCGTTTTCAACAGTTCATCAATTAATCAGGTGGTCAAAATTAACATTTAGATAACCGGTATAATATTCATATTAACAGTTAGTTACCAACAAAAATAGAGTTATTAACATTATTTATTAACATTAGTTGATATAGGTAAGCCCAAATATTCGGGCTTATTGTTAATTATAATTAACAACGTGATCTTTTATACGTAATGAAAATCAGTTAGTTACAAATATTCGCGTTTAAAAGGGGGGCTTATGTTTAAAATATTCCAGGAGTGTTTAAATAAGGCTTGTTAATGCCGGAATAAACAGGGTGCAGCCTTTGTTAAGGTACAAATCAAGCCTGAATCAAGCTATTTATCGTGGCCTGAAAGCGTACAAGGCCAATAAATAAATGTCAACATCTGAAAAAGTTCAGATTCAGGCAAAAAACAAATTTTATATTGCGTTTTAAATACAGCAAGTAGTTTTACCTGTATATTTAGTGCTTAAACAGGTACCCAAAAAAATATATGAATAAATTATACGCAGCAGTTACTTTTTCTTTTTTCCTGCTGTGCTTCGCCGATAAAACCTTTGGTCAGCAAATTCCTGTTAATGATGTTAAGAAAAAGGAACTGACTGACCTGTCTGCCCGTTCAAACAATACATTTTTAATAAACCATAATAATGCATTAGCGCTTGCAAAAAAAAATGGGTGGGTAGTAAAAAGGAAAACAAAAAAAGGCGGACTCATTTCTTTACAGGGGGTTAATAGCCTGGGTTTTCCCATTTATCTTAAAACTGACAATAATACTACTGCTGCTGCAACAACTGGTACTAACACCGTGCAGCCTGGCGGTTCGCTGGGTTTAAACTTATCCGGATCAAGCACCGCCATTAATAATAAATTAGCGATCTGGGATGGTGGTTCGGTTTTTAAAGCCCACCAGGAATTTGCCGGAAAAACTATTACCCTGCATGATTCAACAGGAGTAATTGATCATGCTACCCATGTATCCGGTACCATGATAGCTAAAGGCGTTTATGCTCCTGCAAAAGGTATGGCTTTTAATGCTACTACTTTACAGTCATACGATTTTGATAATGATGTGGCAGAAATGAGTGCGGCAGCTTCAGGATTGCTGCTTTCAAACCACTCATACGGCGATGCGGCAGGATGGTATTTTAATGATTCGGAAAATCATTGGGAATGGTATGGGTTACCGGGCGACAGCGTTGATTACAATTTTGGCTTTTATGGCAGCCGTACTCAGGATTGGGATAAAATAGCCTATAACGCACCTTATTATTTAATAGTGGAGTCGGCAGGTAATAGCCGTGCGGATACCGGGCCGGCTGTTGGTGAAGATTATTATGGCTATGCAAGCATTACTAATCAAACCCTGGTTGATAAAGGCAAAAGGCCGGCGGGTATAAGCAGTAACGATGGATATGATATTATTGCCACAACAGGTAATGCTAAAAATATTTTAACCGTAGGCGCCGTAAATCCATTGCCAAACGGCCCCGCTACCAGCAATGATATAAGTATAGCCTATTTTAGCGGCTATGGCCCAACAGATGACGGCCGGATCAAACCTGATATAGTAGGCGACGGCGTTGATATATTATCAACAGGCAGCGGCAGTAAAACCTCGTATATTACGCTATCGGGAACTTCTATGTCTGCACCGAATGTAACAGGGTCATTATATTTGTTGCAAGAGTACTATGCGGAAAAAAACAACGGCAAATTTATGCGTGCCGCTACGCTTAAAGGGCTGGCTTGTCATACCGCTTTTGATGCCGGGAATGCGGGCCCCGACTATATTTACGGATGGGGTTTGCTGGATATGCGCAGGGCTGCACAAGCCATAACAGATAATGACGGCAAAAGCCTGATAAAAGAGGCTACTCTACAGCAAGCGCAAAAACAAACCTATAATGTTATAGCGTCAGGCAATGGGCCTTTAGCCGTAACCATATCATGGACTGACCCTGCGGGTTCCGCTACCAAAGATGGAACAATAAACAGCCGTACACCAAAATTGGTAAACGATCTTGACATTAGGGTAAGCGATGGTACCACAACTTTTAATCCGTGGGTATTAGACCCGTTGAATCCATCAGTAGCAGCAAAAACAGGCGATAATATTTTAGATAATATTGAACAGGTTTATATCCCCGGCGCTGTAGCTGGCAAAACTTACATTATAACAGTATCAAACAAAGGCACCTTACTGGCCGGGGCACAGGATTATTCGCTCATAGCAACGGGAGTAGGAGGCAGCACCTATTGCGCATCAAACCCGGTATCAAATGCCGACTCGCGCGTTAATAACGTAACATTGGCAAATCTTAACTACACGGCACCAGCCGGCTGTACCAGCTATTCAGACCTTACCAACCTTACCGTGCAGTTAGAGCTGGGAAAAACATATCCTTTAAGTATTACTTTAGGCACCTGTGGCGCAAACTTTAATAAAGCGGCTAAAGTTTATATAGACTGGAACGGCAATGGTGTTTTTGATGCCAGTGAACTGGTAGCAACGTCGGGCATTATTAATGCAACAGGTACATATACAACCAACATAAGCGTGCCCGCAACAGTAGTGCCGGCTAATTATAGCAGAATGCGTGTGGTACTTACCGAAACAAACGATACGTCGGTAATAAAACCCTGTGGTACCTATGCCAAAGGCGAAACGCAGGATTACCGGGTGCAGTTTTTGCAAACAACTATTGATGCAGGCGTAATTGCTATTGTTAGTCCTGATACTACAGGCTCATGTTCGGCTGCTACACAAATTACTGTAAGGCTTAAAAACTTTGGTGGTCTGGCCATAAGCAATATCCCGGTTGTTGTTACTATTACAGCGCCCGATAATTCAATTACTACTTTAAATCAAACTTATACCGGCACGCTGCAGCCCCTGGAGCAGGAAGATTTTATACTGAACACGTCATTTAATGCAATTGCCGGATCAACCTATAAAATTGTAGCCGCCAGCAACCTGGCTAATGACCCGGTTAGCGCCAATAACCAAACATCTGAAACGGTAACTATCAGCTCGCCGCCAGTGGCAACAGACCTTGTTGCTTATTATTGCGAAGATAGCAAACAGTACCAGGTAGCCGGCTCGGGAGATGGGGTGCTGTTGTGGTATCAAAATATTAATGACGCCGTACCTGTTGCTTATGGTTCTCCGGCAACAATTTCACAAGCGCCAATAAACAATACCTATTATGCAGGGCTTAACGATTTTACGGGAAGTATTGGCCCTGTCACAAAAAATGTATTTACCGGCGGAGGGTATAATCAGTTTTCGCCATATGTTAGTGTAAATACAAAAATCCCTGTAATTATTGAAAGCGCCCGCCTATATATAGGTAACTCCGGAAAAATAACTTTTAATGTTGCGGATGCAAGTGGCCGTACCGTATCAAGCAGTACCATTAATGCAGTTGCCACACGCACTACACCGCTGCCGGGTGATCAGCCCGATGATGCTAATGATCAGGGCGCAGTTTATAACCTTAATTTATTGTTGCCTGCGGCCGGAGATTATAACATTAATATATCATATGATAACACGGCAACCATATACCGCAACAACACGGGTGTAACCGGCTACCCGTTTACAATAGGGAATATATTCAGTATTACCGGTAATAACGCTACATCAGGAACTGATACGGCCGCTTATAAGGCTTACTATTATTATTTTTACGATGTTAAGGTAAAAAGCGCCGGATGCCCGTCAACAGTAAGGCAGGCGGTAATGATTTCTAAACCTGTAATAACCCAAAACGGCACTGTTTTAAGTTCAAGTGTTGCAGCAAATAATCAATGGTATTTAAACGGGAAAGCTATTGCGGGAGCAACCAATGCAACTTACACGCCGGTACAAAGCGGCAATTACCAGGTAGGGCTTATATTAGATGGTGGCTGCATCGCATTGTCTGATAATTATGTTTACATTATAACAACCAACAATGTTGGGAGTAAAACAGATATAGGTTTGGTGATATTCCCGGTACCGGCAAGCAGCCAGTTAAATATTCTTTTTGCGGCTAAAAACAGCGATAACCTTACAATTTCACTTATAAACGCCGCCGGACAAATAGTTTATAACACCAAACAAACAATTGCCGCAGGTAATTTCAGCACCATAGCTGATGTTACAAGCCTGCCACCCGGAAGCTATATTTTAAAGATCCAACTGGGTCAAAAGGCATATAATACGAAAGTTATTATTTTGAGGTAGGGGGAGCGGAAAGCTAAAAGTCCAAAGCTTTAATAGCCTTCTGCTTTAAGCTTTAAGCTTTCTGCTTTTAGCCTAAAAAGTATACTTTATCCCCAGCCCCGGTGCAATATCAAAAAATGGACCTGTTGCCAGTTCAGCCCGTGGATTAAGATCAAGGCTAACGGCAATTGGCGATTGCGGGATCACATACTCCAGGCCTAAAACACCATCAACGCCCAGCAAAATATGGCTATGGTTATAGTATTCGTCATCGCCATTAAACCGGCGGTAAAGGCCGCTGCCAATAGCGCCAATATGAGCGCCGGCGCCATAATAAAATTTTAGTTCCTTAACACCAAAAGCCACCTGGTGCACTTCATATAAACCGGTAAACACAACGCCATGTGATCTGAACCCAATCAGTCCTTCCAGGGCTACGTCATCGGTGGTGAAATATTTACCGGAGATGCCGTTTTCATAACCGCCGAATTTCAGGCCGACGGCGGTTTTATAATCCTGTGCGTTCGAGCGCTTGCTAATCAGTAAGAACGATGCTAAAATAAATAAGCAGCTAAATAATTTTTTCATTCGATAAAATGGTTATTTAAGGTTAATGAAGCTATTATCTAATAATATTTTCATATATGTAAAAGCAAATAAACGGCAGATTTAATATTTTATTGGTGTTTTGCTAATGCAATCATCATCATAAGCTAACAACCGGCTGACTTTCAAGGGGAAAAAATGAGAAAGAGATGGAACTATAAATAAATTAAAAAATATAAAAATAATTTTTAATTACCTGATATTTAGTATTTTTAAGTGATGATAGACCCTAAATCTTATTTAAACACTATGACTGCAGAACAATTGACATTGATTAACCTGATATTGCTTTTTACTTTAAAAATTATTGTTTTTATATTAGGTTATTTAACTATCCGGCTTGGTTATAAGCTTGTGAAAGATGGAATAACAGGTAACTTCAAATTTCACACAGAACTAAAGGGGTATAAAGCTATCCTTCAAAGTGGCTCCCCGGGTTTACTGTTCGTCTTATTAGGGACGATGCTGATAGGGTATGCTATGTTTACTGATAAAACCATCCCCTATAAAAATAAAAAAGAACAAGTTAAAGATACGCACATAAGCGGACAAGGTACAACCAAACAGGATTCAACTAAAAAACCAAATCTGGGCGGATTTGATAGTTCTCAAACTAAACCAAAACAATAATGAAAGCAAAATTTACGGTTGTAATACTTGTTCTTATAAGCAACCTTGTTTTTAGCCAGGTAAATCAATCAGCTTTATCAAAAGCTAAACATGCCATGGCATTAAAAGATTATAATTCAGCAATAAATTGGGGCTTGACTGATATGAGTAATCAGCCTTCCAGGTACACCGCTTATTTATTGGCTTATGCATATTTTCAAGTTAATAAGTATGATAAAGCAGCATACTACGGTGGAATTTCAATCGGAGACCAAATTATAATTCCTGGTGAAACGATAAACAATGTGAAAAAGGGGCAATTAAAGCAAATAGTTGATTATTATGCGAAATTAAATAACTTTAACCAGCAACAAATTACTAGTACTTTATATAGCCATTATGTCAACAAGGAATCAATAATAATAAATTTTTCCTTGAGCGAAGGCCAAAATACAACACATAACCTTGACTTAGAAGGGGCGAAACAGCAACAGCGGCAAAGAGATTCCACATTACAGGCGAGGCATGTGTCTTTAATTACTCTTTCTGGTGGAAGTAACCCTGAAAGTGCGCGCGGTTTTTTGG
>JAQBOS010000491.1 GCA_028287925.1 Mucilaginibacter sp.
AAGCGCATAATAGACTTTTTGTGGGTGCTGCTTGCTGCCACAGGGATTGCACTTATTGCGCCATGGAGCAATAAGGGTTTAGATATTATAGGTGTACTTCTTGCCTTACTTGCAGGCGCATTCTGGGCAGCCTATATTTTATTGGGCGGGCGCATATCTAAGATCATGGATGGAGGGAAAGCCGTTACTATCGGGATGATCTTTGCGTCTGTCCTGGTGTTGCCTGTAGCTATAGGCAACGGACTATTTATCCATCTCAAGCCTGTGATGCTGCTGCCGGGACTTGCGCTGGCCCTGCTCTCAAGCGCCATCCCTTTTACGCTTGAGATGCATGCGCTGCGGAAAATCCCTGCAAAAACGTTTAGTATTTTAATGAGTTTGGAGCCCGCCGTAGCGGCATTTTCCGGTCTCCTTTTCCTGCATGAATACTTGTCTTTTCACGAATGGCTTGCGGTAGCATTGGTTATTGTTGCAAGCGCCGGAGTTACATTAACAGCAAAAAAAAATGCGAACGCCTCGAGTGATAGCTCTTTACGCGATATTTAACCGCTGTTGTTGATTTCTTGTATTAATATAGCTTGAATAAGCTGCCTGTCCAGGCAAAATGTTTGAACAGGCGGGTGGTTGACATGGGCATAACGATTACAACAAATTTAAGCGGTTGCAGCCGTTAATGTGGTGACAGTATTTTGTCAGCAATGTAAATTCATTACAGGACTAAAATAAATGTAAACCTTTTTCATGATGCGACAGGAGCGCTTATTTTATATTGTTTGATTATCAGTTAGTTGCTGATCTGTTAAAAGTAAATTGCCTGATAATGAGCGTGTTTCATAGCGTTCCGGGTGTTCCGCTTGTAAAAATGGAACACCTGGAACGGCTGTTCAGGTAAAATGCCTGAATGGGCGGAATGCAAAAGCCCGATCCGCTTTTGCGGATCAGGCTTTTTGATTGTGTATTGAGGTTCGATTGTGTCCTTACCGCTGATTCTCAGGTTTCGAAATCCAATCCGCGTAATGGGTTTTGCCCAGGAAAACAGCACTTTCCGGCACTAAAGTATCGGCAGTAAGCGGCGCTCCTGAATACAGAGCATTCGCATCAGATCCCACCTCGTAGTTTTGATGAGTTGCCTGCAAGTATTGCGTTACCCATGTTGTTATGTCGGATTTTTCGGGGCCACCTATTTCCAGGGTTTTATTGACAGGTTTTTCCAATGCTTTTTCAGCCATAAAAGATGCAACATCTTTGCTCGCGATAGGTTGAATGTTTGCCGCCGGCACTATTACTTTTCCATCGGCCATACTCATCTGGACGATACCGCCTGCAAACTCAAAGAATTGTGTTGCATGAACAATGGTATAAGGAATCCCTGATGCCCTGATCAATTCTTCCTGCACTTGTTTTGCACGGAAGTAACCGCTGGCCTGTAGTTTTTGAGTACCTACTACCGACAAGGCAATATGATGCTGTACGCCCGCCGCCTTTTCTGCAGGTAACAGATTTTCGTTGGCGGTTTTGAAAAAGTTCATAACCGCATTATCTTCAAAGGATGGCGAGTTGGACACATCCACCACTACATGAGCGCCCTGCAGCACTTCAGCTAAACCTTCGCCGGTAAGTGTATTTACACCGTTGTTGGGTGAGGCGGCAATCACCTCGTGTCCTGAGTTCTGCAATTGATTTACTACCTGGCTACCGATAAGGCCGGTACCGCCGATGACAACTATTTTCATAATCTGCATTATTTAAGTTATTTAATAATACAAAGTTGAAAGTTATACGGTCGCGAAAACTTAAGCTGGTTTAAGAAATATACAGGTCCTGGTATGTCTTTAAAATTTCCAGGGAAACGCCCATGTAAGATGCAAAGACAGGATCTGGAATCCTTTGGATCAATTCAGGATAAGTATTTCTGAAATGGCAATAGAAATCTTTTTTAGAAACGGTAGCAAATGTCTTTTGTTTAAATAAGGCCGCACCATAGGCCCGCTCATGAATTTTATTAAAATACAAGGCCAGTAGGGGAAACGCTGACAGAAGTGTTTCATAGTTTTTCCGGGTCATGAATGTAATTTCCGAATCTTCCATCGCCGCAATTGAATAAACGGCGGGTTTACCATCGGGAAAAGTCTTATAGTCGGTTATCCACCAGTTTTCCAGAGCAAAGTGTACGACCTGTTTTGCTTGGTTATCTTCATAAAACAGGTACAGGCAACCTTTATTTACAAAGTAAATAGTATCACAAATTTCCGTTTCTCTCAATAGCAATTCCTCCTTTTTTACCGGTTTGGTTTGAAAGAACGGGGCTATTTTCTCCTGCCCACCGTTAAAGCCGGGTACGAGTTTTTGAATGTGTCTATATAATTGTTCGGTCATGAATTATTTACCTTTACCAGGTTTTTTCGCAATTCACTCAGGTATTCCGGTGTAAAACCCAAAAAGGATGCCAATACTTTCTGCGGGATCCGTTGGAGGAATTCCGGGTACTTTGATTGAAACAGTTCATAAAATTCAGGCTTGGGCATTCTCGAAATCATCTGGATGCGAAGCAATGACGCTGCATAGGCCCGCTCATATACTATCCGAAAATACTTTTCCATTACCGGAAATTCTGCCAGCATCAATTCATAATTTGTGACAGAGATGGTCAATACCTCCGTTGCCTCCAGCGCCTGGATGGTATAGGCTGATTTTCGTCCGGACCGAAAAGCATTCAAATCTGTCAGCCACCAATTTTCCAATGCAAATTGCTGTGTTTGTTCCGCACCATTACGATCTGTAAAGAACAAACGAAGACACCCTTTTACCACAAAAAAGTACGACAAACAACGCTTGTCCTCTTCCTGTAAAATAACTTTTTTCTTAAATATCTTTGTTTCAAAAAATGATAATATGGCATCACCAGCTATCTCAGGACCGGAAGTCATTTTTTGAATGTGATGTATGAGCGGATGCATTTTTGTATGGAAATCGGACTCAAATATAAAAAACAGATAAGAATCCCGGGATAGGGGGAAAGTTAATGTTAATGGAGCGGCGATAACACCGACTATAGGCTAAATTGCTATTTCGTATAACATCTCCTAAAACTATCCTTAAAAAGGGTTAAAATTTAACGGGTAGCTTTTCAGAAATAAGCTTACCATCTTTATAGTATTCGAAAAACCAACCTTCGTTCTTTTTCAGGACTATTCCGTTAGCAGTAGCGTTACCGGCTATAAAATAATTCTCCACCGAGGTTTTCAGGAGGGTTAAAACTATTTTTGGCGTGGTGTCAATTAATTGATACCCGTTGGCAATTGCCTGCGCATATAATGTTCCTGCCGGCTGATTGGTTACCGCTTCCGTTGGTTTTGCAGCTGTTGCTGAAGCTGCTATTGTTGATTTTACAGGTTCAGTTGAAGCTGCTGGTGTAGTTATTTGTTTTACAGGTTCAGTTGAAGCTGTTGTTGTACCCACTGGCTGGGCTGGCTCATTGGTTGATCCGTTATAGGTATATGAAACCTGGTCTAATGATGTAAAGGCATCCTTTAAAGCCATATAGTAGGCAGTTTTATAATCCTTCTCCCGGCTTTTACCCTCTTTACTTTTAAAAACAATCTTACCCTGGCAATCCTTTAATACAAGCGTAAGACCGGTGGTAAACATCCCGCTTTTTTCCAACACGTCAGCACTTAATGCACTACATTTATTATTAGCCACTTCGTTGGGTAATTCAGCATTATCAAGATAAACTGTAAAACCTTTAT
>JAQBOS010000540.1 GCA_028287925.1 Mucilaginibacter sp.
AAGGGAATTATATCCCGCATCATGACCGCTATGATAAATCCATAAGCCTTTTTCCCACGAATCGGCTATCTGCCAGCCGAGGCCTACCGAAAAGTCAGTGATGTCTCCCCAGGTAGGCTTATGGGACAAAAGAATGGCCAGATCATTCTCTTTAATATTCTCTTCTACATATTTCAACATGTCGTTAGACGTAGATTTTACGGTAAAGAGGCCAGGCGCCGACTTGAGCATCGGGAGCACCGCTTGCCCTTTTTCATCATAAGGGGTGGCGAAACGAATACGGTCTGAAGGATCCGAATTCAATTTAGTCTCCTTCATATGCAATGTGCCCCCGTAGTATTCGTTAAAGAGTTTGTTCAACGGTTCGCCATAAGCAGTTTCCAGTGCCATCCCCAGTATGATAAAACCCCCTACCGAATAGTTACGCTCTGCTCCCGGCAGCGTGTCCAGCTTCAACCGATGAAGATCTGCTATAACCTTTTGCCGCGGATAGGCATATAAGTATTTCATAAAATCATTCCAGGGCATATGGTCAACATCATTTGGATAAGTTATGAAATTGAATTTGCGGAAGCCGCCGGTGTGATTGGCAAGATCTGTCAAAGTGATGGGATGGCCTTTATAAGAGAGATTCTGGAAATTGCCTGGTAAATATTTACGCACATCATCTATAAGCTGCATTTTTTTATCAACCACCGCCTTTGCCAGGAGAACGCCTATAAACGTTTTGGCGATGGAACCAATCTGGTAAATGGTATTGCCGGTGGGCAGTATCCCTGAGCCTTTTTTGACTTCCCCATAATTATAGGTATACTTCTTCCCGTCCTTATAGACGCCTATTGAAAGAGCGACCGCCTGCGGATCACTCATGTAAACAAGCGCATATTGATGTACGATGGAATCGATATGGCTTTTCAGCGGGTTATCGTTTGGGACAGATCGCTCCGCATTTCCGGGTTGCATGATAAATTCACCTATGCGGTATTGCTTGATCATCCCATCTTCTGACCTCAGTTCTAATTTTGCGGTTTTCAACTGACCGACCCATGCAAAATGTTTTACACTGCCGAGATCGGCGATTAATTGTGAAGAAACAATTTTCCCGGTGCGCTTTTTTTCTGAGGAAAACTCATTGACACAATCATCCTCCGATTGGTGAGAAATAAAAAAATCATTGCCTAATCTAAAGATTCCCTTGAAGTCATCCCTGTTGTAAAGCGCTATGAGCGTATCATTTAACTGCTTGTATCTTGAAAATGTACTGATCTGTGCCTTTGCTATCACCAATTGGAGTGTGCAGGCAATAATTAAAATAAATGCTTTCATATCGGTTTTGTCAAGCGAATATAGAAAATAAGTAAATGATCAAATAGAATGGGATTAGCGCTAATTTCATTCTATGGCCAGCTGATCATAACGTGCAACTTTGCGGAATAAATGACAAAACGATCTTAACTTTAACCCGAACTCAACCTTTGCTATGAGAAAAATAATCTTCCTCCTGCTGGTCAGCCTGACCGCGTTAACCGCCTTTGGCCAGGCCGGCCCTGACGATCCCCGTTTTGCCGGTATGGACCGCTATGCCGACAGTGTCCTCAAACAGTTCCATATCGCAGGCTTCACCGTTGCAGTCGTGGAAAACGATAAGGTGATTTACGCCAAAGGCTTTGGTTACCGCGATTATGAAAAAAAGCTGCCGGCGACGCCCAATACGGCATTTCCCATCAACTCCTGCACGAAAGCATTTACCGGCGCCCTTTGCGGCATATTAGCTAATGAGGGTAAACTTGGGCTGGACGAACCGGTGCGCGAGTACATTCCCTGGTTCAGGTTCTATAATGATTATACAACGGAACACGCAACCTTAAGGGACCTCATGGCACATCGTACGGGGCTGCCGAGGCACGACCAGGTGTCCGATTTCTTCGACAACACCCAGCCGAGGGACAGCCTGATCTACCGCATCCGGTATTTACAGCCTTTTGCGGAGCTGCGCCAAAAATACCAGTACAACAACCTGATGTATACCGTGCTGGGTGTCGTAGCCGAAAAGATCACCGGGCAGAGCTATGAGCAAGCCTTGAGTGAGCGTCTGCTCAGGCCGCTGGACATGACCAACACCAGCCTTTCGGCCGCGGGCCTGATGGCAAGCCCCGATCATTCGCTGGGCTATTTTTACGACGAACAAAAAGGCAAGATCCTGGCGGGCGATTACGGCCATGAGCCAAACCCGAACTGTCCTGCGGGTGGGATATGCTCATCCGTTACGGACATGAGCAAATGGCTGATCGCCTGGCTGAACGGCGGCAAGTATAAGGGCAAACAGGTGATACCTGACTGGTACGTCAAAGAAGCCATCCGCCCGCAGACCCCCATCGATAACTATAATTATGGGCTGGGCTGGTATTTGTCCGCGTTCCGCGGCGGGCATTTCCGGGTGGAACACAGCGGTACCGGGCGGCTGTCCAACTCCACCGTATGTTTTTACCCGGCTGCGAACGGCTACAGCAGCCCGCACAAGATCGGCATCGTGGTATTGTCCAACGAATTTGGCGACTACGCCACCAGTTTGATCCGCGACTATATTTCCGACATGCTATTGAACACCGGGCGCACCGACCTTTCGGGCAGTAATGGCGACTGGTCGGCCTGGTTCCCGGGATACAAAGCCTATTATGCCAGTATGCATAAACCCCATACCGGCGGGGGTGAAACCCCAATGAAACCTTCGCCGCTTTCACACCCGCTAAATGATTATACCGGGAAATATGTAAATCCCGGCTACGGCACGATTGAAATATACCTGAAGGGGGATCAGCTGCAGGCACGGTTGAATAAGGTCGACCTCAGCCTGAGGCATTTTAATTTTGATATTTTTGATGCGTCACCTGGTGGGAAATTAAAATTCAATACCGGCAATGACGGCAAAATCGTCAATATTACGATGCCACTTGAAGAAATGGTGAGTGATATTGTTTTCGAGCGTATTAAGTAACAACCTGATTGTCAAAAAAACTACAGCTCTGAATCTGCGATTAGACGCAAATCAGACAGAAAATAGTTCGTGATTTGTAAACCAGCCACCACTGAAAGCCCCTAGATTAGTTTCTGGGGGCTTTTTTATTGAGCTTGGACGCTCAAAATTATTTGCGAGTAAGCGGAGGGTACTTGGCCGGGCGGGCTTTGAAACTTCAACGTCCCCGGAAAGACCTGCGCAGAGCAACTCTTTACGGCGGAAAACATATGACCTCTTGTCAAAATCTGCAAGCAAAAAGATAAATGTAATTTTATAAATGAAGATACAACTATTTATCCTAAATTTATAGTTGTTAGACCTTATCTAAGACAATTCAATCATGGTTACAAGCCCTAAAAATTACTTTTCCGCCTTTGTTGGTGTTGTCACCAACAAAATCAATTGCATTGTGATATACAGTAAGCCGCCTACATTACGCAGGCTTTTTGCACATCACAATGTTCATCCTGCTTGTTGGTGACAACACCAACAAGGGCGAGAAATAGCCTGACTGGCTTTCCCCTTCCCTGCAATTAAACAGAAGCTGCGCCTATAGAAAGCTTACCTTATACTATGTTTGGACGACGGTTTGAACTTTTCTCTTGAGCGGGCTGAGCCTGGCCAGTGCGGGCGAAAAATCCCTCCGGCTCCACGGAAATTAATAGGTCTGAAATTAATGCCAGACCCATTAATTTTTTTTGAGATTTCATGACTTTTTACGCTCGTATTCGTCATGAAGCATCTTAACGAAATCAACCTCTTTTCTGGGAAGAAAGAAGCCAAGGATGTTATTCGGATTACGTATGCATATTTGGATATGATTTTTTCGTTGGATACCAGAACCCGGGAAGGCCTCACCGCCCTCCATAAACGCCCCTCTCACCGAATCAAAAAGTTTAATATTAGTATGGCCTTCTTTTAAAAACTTTTGCTGTATAGTAAATATCCTTTCGTTCATGAACTCAATTACCGCGCAATCTAACTCTCGCTTCAATTTGTCCTTATGCTTATCACCCTTGACATCGGTATTTTGAGGCATCGGCTTGCCGAGTGTATCGTTGGAGAGCTTCATTAGGGTGTAGTAAGCTGCAACAACTTCAATGTATTTGCTATCCAAAAGATCACAACAATTTCCAAGGTCAAGCACTGCACCGATCACAGCAGCTTCCTTATTCCTTTTTTGCCTAACGTATTCTTCAGCCCATTCTAACGCACGAGTCTCATTGTACTCCCAAAAATACATGCCGTGTCCAAGCCAGTCGTATGGCTTTTCACTCTTTTTGATTTGATCAGGGTCTTATAGGAGTTTGTCGCGAATTTCACGGTCGCAGCCATGAAAGCCTATAACAAGGTTAGGTCTGCTATCGTACATAATGACTAAGCCTAAGCTTTTTCGAGTTCCTTATAAGGTGATGTGTAGTTACCCCCTTCATCCAGTATACCTGCTGCAATAAGCGACTTGAGAGCCTCCTCTTTTGTTAGATCTTTCTCAAGTTCCTTAGCTAGTGCTATCAATATTTTCAGGTCTTTCTCACTCATAATGGATTCTTGTTAGTCACCCTATTCTGCTAATGCAAATTTACTGATTAAGTTTAAGAACTACAAGACTCTTCCTCCATGGTTAAAAATCTCTTTTAAAGAGAAGCAGTTGATGAGTTCTAAGGCAGTCCCCTTGCGTCCACTGAAAGCCCTTAGATTAGTTTCTGAGGGCTTTTTTGTTGCTATTGTTTCCTCCTTGAATAGTCCTGATATAGTTTACACTTAGCAGGTATGCAGACCGTGCAATTTATACTTTTTTAAATTAAGTGTTGGTTGGTTTGCTATCTGTCGCTTTGATACCTATCAGCGGGCCGCAAGCCGGGAGGCTATGCGGCAGCGAAAAAAGGGGAAACACTTGCGGGAGCAGGGGATTGGATTTATTTTTTTCTGGGGATTGTTCTTTTTAGTTCTTTGGTCTGATCCTTTAATGCTTCTGAATGCAGAATATTTTCAATAATGTCTAATACGCCATTAATCTCTTCTTTAGTGGGTTGATAACCCCGATGTACAGTAGCATTGCCATATTCAAGTGCAACTTCAAGAAGTTCTTGGGCTGATTCAGATATATATTTTTCGTCGACAAGCTTTTTTAATTTGTTCTTAAAAGTGCCTATATCTCCAATTTTTTCAACAATAAACATATCCAAAAGAGTTCTTGCACCCATTAATGGCAATCTTACATTTCCGATATTAAGAGAACGATAGATTTCAGAGAACAACTCGGTAAAGTCCCTATTTAAATGAGTAACCCACATAGGGAAAGGCCGAAAGTCTTTGGTTGGATAATGATGAGTTAGGACATCATCCTCAAATGGGCTATGCCTCATAAATACATTCATATTTATTTTTTCACAGCCCTGACATTGAGAAATTTTCCAAACCTGACCCTCGATAGTCCAGGCATTCCCTTTTCTAATACCGTCATTATCAAAGAAGACTATTTCTGTAGGAGGCATTATTTCAACCTGTTCAAATAGTATCTTTTGCTTGGTATCGCACTTACAATTATAACAGAATACTTTATCGCTATTACGCCTGGCACTTACTTCTTCAAGCCTTTTCAAGGCTTTTTCATCTATTTTAAATTCTGACATATTGGAGTTAAGGTTTGGTTTTAATGCTATTTAAAAATAATTCAAATTCTTTGTTGGCGTTTCCCCTCCTCTGGCGCGAGGTACTGTCATACAAAGCAAGTGTTTTGAATAATATATTTTCAATAAATTGTGTTTCAGCTGATGTGATCGAAGCAAAATCTTTATTAGTCATGTCCAAAATTATAATGCAGGTACGCAGCCTAACTGCGCAGTAAAACCCAAACTGCTTTTTTTAATATTTTAATTAAAAACAGACGTTACCAAAAAAATCATTCGCGACAATCCGGAATGCTGTTCACAATTTAACGTTAAAGATAGTGATATGCTGTATATTGATAATAACACTAATTTTGGCCGATAATGATTTTATATGAGTCAAAGGATTGGCAAGGAAGTAAAGCAAATTGAGGTTCTTTTAGAATACATTGAACTCCTGGCGGCTATTCTGCCAAATTTTGATTACTTGAGCACGAAGAAATCAGTGGAAAAAACGCGGCTCTTTTTAAAGGCAGGAACCAAATTAGAATTGGCACAACGCCTGCCTGAATTGAGAGATTTGTTGGAAAAGCAAGCCAAAACCTTGATGAAAGATTGTCCGCCGAAAAAAAGCGTAGAGCACATAGCCAATGAATTTGCAGCGTTAAAAATCAAAGAGGATATCATCAATACCGGCGTAACCTACGCTTTTTTGAATGAACTCATGGATTTAAAAAAATTCAATTGGTATGCTGACACGCCATATCATTATAGGATTTCGGTTGGCCCGCTTAAAGGTGGCGGCGGAATCGAAGAAGAATTTCTTTTAAAAGATGCTTTTACGCTTCACCAAAAAGCAGAAACAAATTTTGTCTTATTAGAAACATTGAGTAAAGCATTTAATCGTCAAAAACCTTCAGATAATACAATTGATGGCAAAGTAACGGATATCAAATATGAAGTTGCGAGCTACAGCCGCTTATCAATATTAACATTTTACTCTTTTATTGAATGCTTTAT
>JAQBOS010000556.1 GCA_028287925.1 Mucilaginibacter sp.
GAATACCGCAGGCAGGGCAGAGGTGGCAAAGGCGCAATAGGCAGCAATAGCCGCGATGCAGATTTTATTGAACACTTGCTGATTGCGTCAAACCACAATTACATGTTGTTCTTTACCGAATCGGGTCAATGTTTCTGGCTTAGGGTATTTGAAATTCCGGAAGGAACCCGTACTTCAAAAGGAAGGGCTATTCAAAACATTATCAATATTCCGAAAGAAGAAAACATTAAGGCTTATATCAAGCTGATCAGCCTTAAGGATAAAGAATACCTGGAAAACAACTTTATTATAATGTGTACCAAAAAAGGCACCATTAAAAAGACCTCGCTTGAGGCTTACTCACGTCCGCGTGCAAATGGCATAAATGCGATAAATATTAATGAAGGTGATTCATTATTAGAAGCAAACTTAACCAGCGGCACAAGCGAAATTGTAATGGCTTTAAAATCCGGCCGTGCAATCCGCTTCAATGAGTCAACAGTAAGGCCAATGGGCAGAACAGCTACAGGTGTTAGAGGAATCTCGCTTGAAAACGCAGATGATGAAGTTGTTGGCATGATCAGTATTGATAACCCGGAAACAACTGTGCTGGTAGTATCAGAAAAAGGTTACGGAAAACGTACCGATATTGACGACTACAGGGTAACTAACCGTGGTGGTAAAGGTGTAAAAACTTTAAACATTACTGATAAAACCGGAAAACTTGTTGCCATAAAAGGTGTTACAGATAATGAGGACCTGATGATCATCAATAAATCTGGCGTTATAATAAGGATAGCTATAAGTGAGTTAAGAACTATGGGAAGAGCTACCCAGGGCGTAAGGTTAATAACCCTTAAAGGGAATGATGAAATAGCATCAGTAGCAAAAATTGAGCATGATGAGGATGAAGAAAAAGAAATAGATGAAAATGCTGAAGACACCGGCACCGAGCCGGCTGCCGATGATATAAATGAATAATAAATGATTTGCCGTAAAATTATATTACCGCTTTTAATTTTATCCTTTAGTACTTCTGTTGCTTTTTGCCAAACAGAAGTACTTAAAGGTGTTGTGAACAGCCTGGCCTTTTATAAACAAAAAAAGGACCTGAAATATTTAGCAAATGCTAAAAAATCTGTAGATAGCCTAATCATAACACGGGCCGATTCAGTGGACGTGGAAAAAACTGTTTACCGTATTGTTGTTTATTCAAGCATATTATATATCGATTCGCTGAACAAGCTTAACCAGCCGGCTAATTTTTTCGCACAAACTACAGACATGGTTAATAACCTGTCAGCAAAAAGAAAGGCTTATAAATACCAGTCGGAAATTGATTATTCGAAAAGATGCCTGGCCAACGTATATATGCGCAAAGCTTTTGTGTATATGAATAAATCCGACTTTGGCAATGCGCTACAGCTATTTCAAAGCGCGCAAAAATACGCTCCTTCATTTAAGCCGCTTAATACTTATATTGCTTATTCAAACAACAAACTGGGCAATATGCAAACTGCGGCTAAATACTATGCCGACATGGTTAACGGCGACAGCACCAGGGCTGAGTACGTGCAGGCTGCATCAAACAATTACAAATTATTAGGCGATACTATAAGTGCGCTCAATATTATAAAAAAAGGACGTAAGCTTTTACCAAATGATAAGACCTTATTGCTTGATGAGGCAAATATTTATAGCAATAGAAAAGATTACCGTTCATTAGCCCCATTATTACCGGCATTACTTGATAACAATTCAAATAACGCAGATATTGCATTTGTTGCGGCTATCTGCTACGATCATTTGAATGAGTATGATAAAGCGGAATCACTTTATTTACGGTCGATAGAATTAAACAGTTCATTATATGATCCTATATTTAACCTGGGATTATTATATTTAAAAGAAAGCGCCAGAAAAAAGGAAAAAGGTAATACTCCGGATAACACCCGTGCAGCTCAATGGCTTGAAAAAGCAAATGAAATATCACCAAATAATGTTGATTGCTTACAGGTGCTGCAAATAGTTTATGCACAATCGGGAAATCAAGACCAAACTAACAGGATAAATAATAAATTAAAACAGTTAACCAATCAATAATACCATGAAAATCAAACTTTTGATGACATGCCTTTTAGGCTTAGCTTCGGCAGCTACCTTTGCACAAAAAGGTGAATTAAACAATGCGCAAAGCGAGTATGATACTTATGCATCACTGCGTGGTCAAAAAGCAGCAGCTTTTGCAACTAAAGCGAATACAAGTATTCAGAATGCTAAAACTTCCATTGATAAGGCATCGGCAAATGAAAAAACGGCAAACCTGCCGCAAACTTTTGCCTTAAAAGGTGCAATTTACTCATCATTAGCAGTTGATGATACTATAGCTACAACATCGGCTCCGTTATTTGCAGCTGCAGACGAAGCTGTAAAAAAAGCTAAAGAGCTGGATACTAAAGGCGACAATAAAAAACTTATAGATGCTGCAAACGTTAATTTAGCCCAGTATAAATTAACAGCAGGAGTAAAAGATTACCAGAACAAAAAGTACGAAGACGCTTACAAAGAGTTTGATTATTATCGTACCGCTTTACCTGATGATACCAACGCCATATATTATACAGCGTTATCAGCAGCAAATGCAGGCGAAAAAGATCCAAAATATTATCCGTTAGCTATTAGCAACTACAATAAGCTGTTAACTACCAAGTACTCAGGTAATGCAAGGGTATATCTTGATATGACAAGCATATATTTGCTGGCAAAAGATACCGCAAATGCAATAAAAGTAGCTGGAGAAGGGGTTGCAAAATATCCTTCATATTCTGAGCTGCGTAAAAGAGAAATTGAGATGGCTTTGCAAAGCGGTAAACAAACTGAGGTAGTTGGGAAAATTCAAAGCGCGATAGCAAACGATCCTAAAAATAAGGACCTTGAATATTATCTTGGTTTAACCTATTCGCAGGTTGGAGATGCAGCCAACGCAAGGGCTGAAAAAGCCAAGGACGATGCAACCAAAGCTAAAGAACACGCCGCAGCGCTTGACAACTATGCTAAGGCTACAGATGCTTACAAAAAAGCGATTGATATTGATGCCAATTATTTTGAAGCCAACATGAACCTGGGTTATGTATTAATGCGCCCAGCGCTTGACATTTATAACGCTGCTAACAAATTGCCATCAAACAAGCAAAAAGAATATGATGCTGCAATTGCAAAATCAAATGCACAGCTTGACCTGGCAAAACCTTATTTACAAAAAGCGGTTGATATTAATCCAAAATCGATTGATGCTCTAACAAACTTAAGGAACTATTACAGGGCAAAAACTGATCCTGCACATGCTGCTGAAAACAAAGCAAAAGCTACAGAATTAAAACAACAAATAGATGCCCTGGGAAGTGGAGGGAAGTAATTAAGAACATATTATTAAAGGGGATTGATTTTAATCCCCTTTAAATTGAATATATTACTTAACATAATGTTAATTATGAGAAATAATCTTATAATTTAATTAGTCTTTAAATGTCAGGTTCATTCCATCTTTTAGCAGATATTCATCTAAGTCAAAAAACATCATTAAACTTGTTTTTGAAAAACATTTAATAAATTAAAATCATGGATCTTAAAATAAAAAATAAAATTGCCCTGGTTACCGGCTCAACTGCCGGTATTGGATTTGCAATTGCAAAGGCCCTGGCTAATGAAGGCGTTGAAGTGTTTGTAAACGGTCGCACAGTTGAACGTGTTAACCTGGCTGTAGAAAATTTAAAGAAAGAAACCGGAAATAAAAACATCAAAGGGATAGCTGCAGATTTTTCTGATAAGACGGAAGTTGACCAACTAATTGCTCAGCTTCCTGAGGTTGATATATTAATTAACAATGTGGGCATTTTTGAACCAAAGGAATTCCGGGATATAACTGATGAGGATTGGTTTAAATTTTACGAGGTAAATGTTTTAAGCGGCGTACGTTTATCAAGGGCTTATTTTGATAAAATGATTGAGAAAAACTGGGGCCGGATCATATTTATTTCAAGTGAATCAGCTTTGCAGATCCCTGAAGAAATGATCCATTACGGAATGACCAAGACCGCGCAAATAGCTGTGGCTCGCGGATTAGCCGAGCTTACAAAAGGTACTAATGTAACGGTGAATGCGGTATTGCCAGGGCCCACATGGTCTGAAGGCGCCGGTACTTTTGTAAAAGACCTTGCTGCCCAGAAAAGCCTTACAATTGAAGAAATGGAAAAGGAATTTTTTAAAAGCGCAAGGCCAACATCAATCCTTCAGCGCTTTATTGATCCTGATGAGATTGCGAGCACAGTTGCATACATAGCAAGCGATCTGTCTATAGCAACCAATGGCACCGCTATAAGAGCTGATGGCGGATTAGTAAAAAGTCCGTTTTAGTAAAAGTCTTTATTAAACAAAACACCCGGGTATTTTAAAATCCGGGCGTTTGTTTAATATTCATCTTAGTGATGTGTTGTGTCTTTTTTCGCCGTATCTGGTTTTGCAACCGGTGGCGCTGTCATTTTTGTTGTTGTATCTTTCTTGGTGGTATCTTTGGTACTGGCATCTTTTGATGCGCCACAGCCTGCCGCTATTGAACCGATCACCGCTGCGATCAGCACGAAATTAAAAATTTGCTTTTTCATAGGTTTTATATGTTTTATTTAGTGGTAAAGGTTATAACCACACACTTTCGCTATTGTTTGTATTATTTTCTTTATAGATTATAAACAGATCTATCACTACAGAATTGTTTTTATTTATTAAACGACTAAAAATGACACAGAAAATTAAAATTGTATTTACCCGGATTGCTTTTACCGGGAAATTTCAGATATTAGCCACAAGGTGAACAACATTTAATTTATACGCCTCCCCTACCCGTTTTACATCAAATCCTGACCAATAATGTATGTGATAATGAATGATGCTGTTTTCCAAAAAAAAGATTTTCATATTTCTACAGATCAAAGTCTGCTTGATTTTGAGGTGATCTATAACTACCTGGACAAAGAATCGTATTGGGCCCAGGGAATCCCTGTTGAAACATTAAAAAAAGCTATTGCCGGCTCGCTTTGTTTTGGCGTCTATCATCAAAATAAATTGGCAGGCTTTGCCCGGGTGGTAACCGATAAGGCCACATTTGCTTACATTTGCGATGTATTTATATCAACTGCATACAGACAACAGGGACTATCAAAATGGCTGATGCAAACCATCGTTAAACATCCGGAATTACAGGGTTTAAGGCGATGGTCGTTGGCAACTGCGGATGCGCAGGGTTTATATAGCCAGTTTGGCTTTACAGTGATCAGCAAACCCGAAAACTGGATGGAAATATTTACACCTTATCAATCGCTTAAAAAGGAGAAAGAAGAAAAATGAATTTGAAAAGGCTGATTTTTGAGGGCGAAGGTGTTAAACTCGACTTTAAAAAAACAATTACCAGTTGCGAAAAAATAGCGCGCACAATGGTTAGCTATGCCAATAATAAAGGCGGCAGGTTATTAATAGGTGTGGCTGATGATGGCACTATAAAGGGCGTAAAATCAGAAGACGAAGAGCGCTATATGATAACAAAAGCCGCTCACCTTTATGCCCGGCCGGCGCTTGAACCCATTTTTGAAGAGGTTTATATTGATGATAAGCTGGTGCTGATAGTTGAGATTGAGGAAAGCACTATAAAACCCCATTACGCGCTAGCTGAAGATGGTAAATGGTGGGTATACGTAAGGGTGAAAGATAAGAGCGTGCTGGCAAGCAAAATTGTGGTGGATGTGCTTAAACGATCGTCAGGCGATGAAGGAGTTTTAATTGAATATTCAAACAATGAAAAAGCTTTGCTTGAATATCTCGAAAAAACTGATAGGATCACCATAAAAGAATGCTGCGACCTGCTAAAAATCGGCCGGAAAAAAGCGCAAAAATTATTGGTTGATCTGATCCTTTCAGGAATTATCAGGATTAACACTACGGAGAAAGAAGAATTTTACACAGCAGCTTGATAGAGATCAGAGACCGGAGGTTAGAGATTAGGTTTTTTTCTACCTTTTTTCTTTCGGTCTTCCGGACTTTACCGACTTTCGGACTTCCTAATCTCTAATTAACTAATCTCTAATCACTACATGACCATCTACCAAAAATATAAAAACCATTACCGCGATAACCTGCACCTGGCTATTCCTGTTGTGATATCACAGGTTGGCCATACGCTGGTTCAAACGTCGGACAGTATTATTGTCGGGCATTTTGCGGGTACAGTTTCGTTAGCTGCGGTTTCATTGGCAAATAGTGTTTTTATTATTGTACTTGTTATAGGCATTGGCATTTCGTACGGCTCAACACCATTAATTGCCCAGCTTAATGGCAGGAATGATTTTGAAGAGTGTGGAAAGCTACTTTCAAACAGTTTGTTTTTGAATGTGGTTACAGGTATTATACTTTTTGCCCTTACAGCATTGGCCTCTGCATTCTTGCTGGGACACCTTGATCAAACACCAGAGGTTGTGCGCCAGGCCAGGCCATTTTTAACATTGCTGGGTTTATCAATTATCCCAATGCTGGTATTTAATACATTTAAGCAATTTGCCGAAGGCCTCGGCTTTACAAAACAAGCTATGCTGATATCCATATGGGGAAACCTGTTGAATATTTGCCTGGGCATAATATTCGTAAAAGGCCTTTTTGGGGTCACGCCTATGGGCATTAAAGGCGTTGGGTACAGCACCCTGATAGACCGTTGTGTAATGGCTTTTGTTATGTGGATCTATGTATTCAGATCAGAACGTTTTAAAAAATACCTGGCAAGTTTTTCGCTCACGCGGATCAGCCGGTCGCGTGGTTTGCAGATTTTAAAGATAGGTGCGCCTGTTGCATTGCAGTATACTTTTGAGATAAGCGCATTTAGCGGAGCTGCCATTTTAATAGGCACTATTGGATACCATGAGCAGGCTGCCCACCAGGTAGCCATTAACCTGGCATCGATCACTTATATGATGGCAAGCGGACTATCGGCCGCAGCTGCGATAAAATCAGGGAATTATTTTGGAGCGAAGGATCACCAGAATTTAAGGCACTCTGCCATATCAAGCTACCACATCGTATTGCTGTTTATGTTTGTTACAGCAATTATTTTCACTCTGGGAAATCATTTGCTGCCATGGATGTACACTTCAGATAAATCAGTTATATCTATTGCAGCACAATTACTTATCATCGCCGCATTCTTCCAGTTGTTTGATGGGACACAGGTTGTTGGCCTGGGTATTTTACGTGGTATGGGTGACGTGAACATTCCAACGGTAATTACGTTTTTGGCATACTGGGTGATAGGCCTACCAGTTGGTTACCTGATGGGAATGCCATTACATTTGGGTGTTGCCGGCATTTGGTACGGGCTAGTGCTGGGTTTAATGGCATCAGCCATTTTGCTATTTTTCCGTTTTCAATTCATTAGCAAAAAACATCGGGATAAAACAATTTTGATTGTCGCACAAGACTAAACTTTTACCCTCTCTGGGATCTTTGTGCTCTGTCAGCGAACTCTGTGGTAAATTTTTTACTGCAGAGTTCGCTGAGAAATAACGATGAGAGACACAGAGGTTTGCTGTTCAGGATATTTAGAAATACAGTTCATTAGCCAGGCGATAAGTATTACAATGCGCTTCAACAATATCTTTAATATTTGGTGAGTAGCCCCCTCCCATACTTACCTGCACCGGGATCTTATTCATTATGCATTGTTCAAATACGAAACGATCGCGTTCTTTACAGGCTGATCTGCTTAAAGCCATTTTCCCCAGTTTATCTGTTGCTAATACATCAACACCAGATAAGTAAAATATAAAATCGGGTTGCTGCTGATCTATTAAACCGGGTAATGTTTCTTTTAGTAAACCCAGGTATTCTTCATCACCTGTATCATCAGGCAATGGAAGGTCAAGGTCTGATCTTTCTTTCCTGAATGGAAAATTATTAGCCCCGTGCATAGAGAATGTAAATACCTTTGGATTGTTTTCAAAGATCTGCGCGGTGCCGTTTCCCTGGTGGACATCTAAATCAATTATTAAGATAGATGATGATAAACAATTATCTAACAAATAATTAGCAGCAATTGCCTGGTCGTTCAATAAACAAAAACCTTCGCCCCAGTTAGTACCGGCATGATGTGTGCCACCTGCAACATTAAAGGCCACACCAAACTCTTTTGCATAGCGGCAGCCATCAATAGTTCCCTTGGCAATCCTTATTTCGCGTTCAATTAATTTGGCGGATAAAGGGAAGCCCGTTCTTCTTTGTTCGCGCGGCGGCAAGGTTAGATCACGCAGTTGTTCCCAATAGGTTTTATCATGTGTCAACAGGATCACCTCTTCTTCCGGCAGGCCGGGTGAAAACAAATTTTCTTCACCAATAAGTCCTTCATGCAATAACTGCGCCGGGATCAGCTCATACTTCAGCATCGGGAAACGGTGCCCTTCGGGTAAAGGGTGAGCATAAATCGGATCGTAAGCTATCTTCAGGTTTGTCATTGGTCATTGAATCATTAGTCATTGGTGGGTAAGCTGATGAATCAAAAAGAAATATTTACTTTAACAACCCTTTTCAACTCTTACAACATTTACAACCATTACAATGCCAACTAATCAACAGAAAAGGATTCGCCCAACCTCGAAAACCTGCTTAAAACTGTTATAAAGTGGCACAGGGGCCAAACGAATTACGTTTGGTTCACGCCAATCGCCAATAACGCCATTGTCGGTTAAATAATTAAAGGTTGCCTTTGCATTTTGCTTGCAAACTATTGAAAGCTGGCAACCGCGGTCCTGTTTGTTTTTTGGGGTGATGATCTTAAAAAGTTCATCGTTCTTATCCTCGTTGATCCCATTGATCAAAAACTCCAAATAAGCCGTCAGTTGCTCGCTTTTTGTCCGAAGCGGGATTATGCCGCCTGCCTGCTCAAAAACGTCAAGAGCGGCCTTATGTAAAGCCAGGAGCATGACTGGGCTGGTACTTAGCTGCCAGCCTGCAGCGCCTAACTCTGGTTTAAAGTCCGGGGGCATTAAAAAACGTTCATCTTCCCGGTACCCCCACCAGCCGGTAAACCGGTTTAAATCTTTATTATCAAAATGCTTTTCGTTTACAAAGATCCCACTGATACCACCTGGGCCTGAGTTCATGTATTTATAAGAGCACCAGCAGGCAAAATCCACATCCCAATCATGCAGCTTTAAAACCACATTGCCGGCCGCGTGTGCCAGATCAAACCCGGCATAGGCGCCAATTTTGTGAGCCGCCTTCGTTATGGCTTCCATATCAAAACACTGGCCGGTGTAATAATTTATCCCACCAAAAAGCACCAAAGCAAGGTTATCAGCATGTTTGTTTATGGTTTCAAGGATATCTTCCGTTCTTAAAATAAACTCTCCTTCGCGTGGAAAGATCTCGATAATAGCCTCTTTTGGGTCATACCCATGAAATCTTGCCTGGCTAGCCAAAGCATATTGATCTGACGGAAAAGCGCCGCCTTCCATCAATATTTTAAAACGTTTTTTCGTTGGCTTATAGAAACTTACCATCAGCAAGTGAAGGTTTACTGTAAGTGAGTTCATAACCGTAACTTCTTCGCTTTTTGCCCCAACTATGTCTGAAAGTGTTTGGGTGAGCTTTTTATGATACCCCAGCCACGGATCCTCCCCGGCAAAAAAACCTTCAATACCCAGCTCCTTCCAGTTGTTAAAAATGCCGGATACATATTGCTGAGCAATAGCAGGCTGCAGACCCAGCGAGTTACCGCAAAAGTAGATCACGTCTTTGCCCTTATGTTTTGGCACAAGAAATTTGGACTGGAAATCTTTTAACGGGTCCTGCTCATCAAGCTGTGTGGCAAAGGCTAAAGTATTTTGGTAGATCATTGGTTAATTCTAAATTGGTAAAAAGCAAAAATAGATAGAGACACAAAATATTGTGTCTCTATGCGGATAAAATTACTTATTTATTTGGTTTGCTTACGTAGGGATTTCCTTTCACGTAAAAACGATAAGGCAGCAATGCATCATCCCCGGCATAGTCTACACCTACTCTTGGTACAATAGCTATGCTTTCATCGGAAAAGGTTAAGCCTCTGTCTTCTATCCAGATAGTATCACTTTGTAAACTAAAAGCGTTGATAGTGCGCGAGATCCCTAAAGCCTTAGCAACAGAACCCGGCCCCATGGTAATGGTTGGCTTAATCACCGGCATATTTCTGCGGCTTTGCATGGCTTCTATTCCGTCGGTCGGATTAATAGCCCTTACCAGGATTGCATGCGGCTGCCCCTCACCGGAAGTTACGATATTGAACATTTCGTGGATCCCATAGCATAAGTACACGTAAGCAACCCCGCCTTGCATAAACATGGTTTTAGTACGCGGAGTAAGCCTATTTCCAAAAGCGTGGGATGCCTTGTCAACAACACCGTTATAAGCTTCTGTTTCAACAATATAACCACCTGTTACACCATCAATACAGGTAAATAAATACTTACCCAGCAGGTCTTTACTGAGCGTAACAACATCCTGGCTGTAATAATACGACTCCGGTAATTTCATTTTTTCAGGATCCTTTTCAATATTTTATTAATCTCCTTTGCCTTGTCAAATACCATAATATGCGTACCCCCCTTTACTATAATGGCGTCTTTTATCCGCCGGTAATCAAATACATGATCTTTATCGCCGGTTATAATATAGGTATTTGGAGGAATGGTTTTATTATCCCACTGTAACGTAGCGCCCATCGCCCACTTTATAAACTTTGGCGATGAGTTTTTCAGCATATCGTTAAACAGCCAGGTATCGGCAGCGTTCATTTTTCCAAACGCAAATTTTATCAAAAACCCCATTGAGGTAAATGCCTTACCAGGGATCAACTTATAAACCGGCAGCTTACGAAACATTGAAAAATACCAGGGGGCCTCTTCAATTGTTTTAATACTGGAGATCAGAATAACTTTTTTGATTGGAAGAATATTGGCTATTTCAATCGCTATCATTCCGCCCAAAGAATTACCGATAATAATTGAATTTGGTGTTATATTATATTGAATGATAAGCTTTTGTGCATACATTTTTAAAGTATCAGTTATATGTGGCTCAATCCAGTCAACACTGATCACTTCATCTTCGTTCAGGTCGATATTATTATAAACGCGGGTATCTGCACCCAGGCCGGCAATCAGGAATACTTTGCTCATTTAAAGTTTACCAGTTCTACAATCTGTTGAAGATATAGCGCATCTGTTTCATCAAATTGATCCAGCTCATCGCTATCTACATCCAGTACTACAACAACTTTGCCCTCACTAAATACCGGCACCACAATTTCAGAGCGTGAAGCCGAAGCACAGGCGATATGACCAGGAAAAGCATCAACATCCGGAACGATCAATGTTTTCTCCTGCTGCCACGATGTGCCGCAAACGCCTTTACCTAATCCAATGCGGGTACAGGCCACAGGCCCCTGGAATGGCCCAAGCACCAACTCATCCTCTTTCACCAAATAAAACCCAACCCAAAACCATTTGAATTGCTCTTTTAGCGCCGCGCATACATTTGCCAGGTTAGCCACAAGGTCGGGCTCCCCCATTAACAAGGCTTCCACCTGTGGAATCAAGGATTGATATTGCTCAGCCTTATTGGTTGATGTTGTTATGTTTAAGTCCTCTGCCATTATACAAAAATAAGGATGCTGTTGTAAAAGTAAATAAGGCCAATCTCATATTTAATCTTTTATTTAGCAAAATAGCAAACCATTATTAAATTGCCTGCTATTGGTTTTATAAAATTTGATTACCATGAGAATTATTGCCGAATTACCCCACCCCGATTTCAAGATCTCTATCCTGAATATGAACCGCAAGTTTATTGTAAAGATAGAGCAGGGGAACCTGGAGCAGACTTACAAAATTGCAGAAGCAGACCTTACTGAAGGAGTGAACAGCGTGTTTGAATTACTTGATGAGGAGTTTTTAAAAACCGCATCTACCCGCTTTACTGAAATGCGGAAGGATTTTAATGAATCATACAATCGCTACAACTGTTAGTTTATTAAACTTATATAAGTAGTTGAAAAATAGATAGTTAATTAGAAGGCTCGCTGGTATCAAAATTTTATTTGGCAAAATGGGGTTAAATTGAAACCCAAAGTAAGTATAAACTTTAACTCCTCATTTTTAAATAAATATATAAATAGCTGATTATTAATAGTTTATTTATATTTTAAAAGCGTCGCCAAATAATATTCTGTAGTATAAAAACGCCAAATATATGGGAGGTCAGGCTAAAATAAGGTCCTGGTACCAAAAACCGGAAAGTTTTTTATCAGGGTCAGAAGCGCAAACATCAGTGGTATTTTCAGGGGTTTTATATTCTTTAAAAACCTTTCCGCCTAATTTATATTTGATCTCTTTTTTGAAGATAGGTCCTTTAAATGCAAAGGTGTGAAACTCTCCGTTCTCTCCGCAAACATCCACATCAGCGGGTAATGACCTGATAAGTTCCGGAGAGATCTCCTTCCCTACCAGCTGTTCCAAATGTTGCTGGGTACAGGCTATTACAGTGCCGAATCCTAAAGTCAGAAACTCATTTATCAGCTCACCGGTGTCACGTTTCCATAATGGATAAATACCAGTCATGCCCACTTCGGCAAGGCGGTCATCACGGTACTTTTTCAGATCTTCCAAAAATATATCACCAAAAATAGAATGAGTTATTCCTTTACTTTTAAAATGCTTCATGTGCCGGCGCATAACATTATCATAGGTTTTCATATCCGGCATTTCGGGCAGGCGGATCTGGTACAACGGAATCCCGATGCTTTCAGCTTGCTGAATTAAAAGCTCAACCCGTACACCGTGCATGGAAATTCTATCCGCAGCATCGTTAATGGTAGTTACCAGGTATTTTATGTCGAGATCCGGGTTTTGGAGGCAATGGTATAAAGCTAGTGAGCTGTCTTTGCCACCGCTCCAGTTGAAGATACATTTTAGCATTAATAATGGTTTTGTTGTGTGAAATATTTTATCCCGCTACAAACTTATTTTAAAAAACCATATTGCTTACGGGATCTGTTATAAATAAAAATGGCCGTGTAATTTTCATACACGACCACCAACGAAAACATTAACTGATATTAATATAGAACGGGGTATTAGTTTTTTGGATTTTTAACAGGTGCACTTCCTGCTCCCGGCGGGTTTAACACCACCTCATCAGCAGGAACATCCCAGTAATCAAGGAAATTATAGTTTATGGTTGCATGGGTACTTAGTACTCCTTTTGACGACAGTACAACCGCATTGGTTCTGCCACCGCCTTCTGAAATATCATATATTACCCCCCATCTCCTGGCGTCGTAAAATGCAGTTCCTCTAAATAATAAAGCAAGGCGCCTCTCTTTGCGCAACTCTTCCAGTGCCTGGGTCAAATTTAAACCGGTACCTGAAACTTTCGCAAGCCCGGCCCCCTGGTAAGCCCTTACATTATCAACACTTGCCAAACCAAGATCAATTTGACCAGTATTGATTAGTGCTTCAGCTTTCATCAGCTCATTTTCTTCATAGGTTCCGCCTATATAAACTTCTTGTTTACCCGGGGTTTTATCAGCAAGCTGAATAGCGCCATTGTTCGGTACAGTGTCAATTTTCGCATTATACAATTTCCATCTTGTACTGAAAGTAAACCCGCCAACCTGGTTAAAGAATGGTTTAACCTGTAAAAAATTTTCGGCCAAACGTTTATCACTCGGATTAATATCCTGTACCAACCTTTCGCTTATTGTAAAGCTACTCGCAGTTTCGTCACCACAAGTGTTTAAAGCTACTGATCCTCCACCGGGTGAAAACACATAATTGTTTGCTGTTGAGAATCCAGCAAATATGTTATCTGCAGCCTGAATACCGGTAGTGGTTAAAGTCAGGATAGTTTGCCAGTTGGCAGCCGTCATAGCCGATGTCCTGGTGTTAGCTAACAGATTGCGCGCCATTAATGTATTTATACTATGTACAAACATTGCCGGGGTTGGCGCCTGCCCATTACCTACCTGGAAAAATGAAGGGATCAATTTCTTCATTAATGCAGTATAAACATCTGTGCTGGTTATACCATTTAAAATAGAAGCGGCCTGCGCCAGGTTTTTATTTGATTCGGCAATCAGGGCAGCGCTATTAACATAAGCGGCATTTGTTGCACTTACATCATTGTTAATAATACCTGCGTAATAAACTGAGCCGAGCCTTGCGTAAGCATAACCTTTCCACCAATAAGCCCAGGCTTTGTAGGTGGCCAGTTTAGTGGCTGCATCACCCGACAAGGTAACGGTACCTGCAAGTGCCAGGATCTGATTACAAGCATTATTTAACCCATACATGCTCTGCCATTCATAGTAAAACATGTTGGTACCCTGTTTATCACGGGAGTTATTGAGCCTTAAATTTGCTATTTGAGGTTGGGTGTTTATTACCTTTGATCCGTCATCCAGTATTGCATAATCAGGCACGTTAACCAGGTTTACGTTCTGGTTTGAAGCCTGTGCTGATACATCATCGGCAAGTAGTTCATGATAACCATAGCATAAGGAGAAAAAACTATCTCCCAACCATCCGTCGCCATTTACAAAACCATTAATATATACACTTCCTGCTGCAAGTGAGGTTAATCCTGATTCTGTTTTTGCCTGGTCAAGTGTGGGCGAATTGGGGTTTTTTACATCCAATTGCTTTTTGCATGATGATGACACAACTATACCAGCCATGGTCACCAATGTTATAATATATTTATATTTTTTCATTTTTGTCTGATTAAAGTCCATTAAAATCCAAGATTTAAACCGATCTGGTATGATTTACTGTTAGGCGTTGAATCATGATCCACGCCCCGGTCAAATGGAGAGTTAGATGCGCCCGAGCTGATTTCGGGATCAAAACCTGAGTACTTGGTAAAGGTTAAAAGGTTACGGCCGGTAAATGTTAAAACAGCTCTTCTGAAGATCTTGCTGTTAAGATATTTGGAGAAATCATAACCCAGGTAAATATTCCTTAATCTTAAGAAAGAGGCTCCTTCATAAAAATAATCTTTAGTGCCATCTCTCGCACCGTTTACACCACCGATAATGTCGGCATAGGCACTTCTGTAATAAGCTGTGTAAGCCCCGGATGTGCCACCTATATTAACCGCTTTATCATAATCACCGCTAATTCCATCCCTGTATTGCCATTCTTTTGTTTGATTATAAAGGTGACTGCCATAGACCCAATCGAACTGGAAGCCAAATGAAAGCGACTTATAAGTAAAGTTATTTATAAAAGATGCGTTGAACTTAGGGTTTGGATCGCCAAATGGAGTAGCCTCACTTGCAAATTGAATGCCTTTTGTAGCTATATTAACTACCCGGCCATCAACCATTGTATACTTACTGTAATCAGCAGGAAGAATATAAGGAACACCTGCACTATTCGTTTCATTCAAACTTGTTAACGCTTTATTACCAAAGATCTGGCCGATTTTATAACCGGCAGCTAAGGTTTCCTGAGTGCTTCCGGCAGCCGTTGAAAGAATAATTGGCGGCCCGTTCGTACTGGTTATGGTTGTGGTTTGGTTACTAAAGTTGGTGGTGAAATTCCAGTTAAAATCCCTGGTTCTTAATATGCCAAGATTTAACGATGCCTGGAAACCATGTGATGAAAGACCAATAGCGTTAGTTTTTATTTGCGTACCACCTGTTGATGGAGCTGTATTTATGTTATAAATAACATTATTAGCTTTACGGCTCCAATAGGTGCCGCTGATATTAATTTCATTAAACCAGTTCCCTGAGGCACCTTTTATAGAAAAATCGGTACCGATTTCATATTCCTTCGAAACTTCAACCTTTAGATCAGGGTTGGCCAGCGAGGTTGGC
>JAQBOS010000576.1 GCA_028287925.1 Mucilaginibacter sp.
CGATTATTGGATAGATGAACCCTGTAATACCAATACTGTAAAGGATATCTCCGCGGAAACTGGTACGGCCTATCATAGCGCCCGAAACTATTGTTGAGCAAGTATCAGCAAATGCATACTGGAAAATCCAGTGTGCTAAAACCGGGATCCCTGTTGTTTCATAAGTTAACGGGGTATTTTGAAGGAAGAACCAGTTAGTGATGGTTTTTCCATCAGAACCTAATCCGCCCCAGCCGATAAATCCGTTACCGTGACCAAACATAAATGCGTAACCAATTGCATAAAATAAAATACCACAAAGGCAGGTATCAAAAATACACTCCATTAAAACGTTAACCGTTTCTCTTTTACGGGCAAAACCAGCTTCAAGCATAACGAAACCCGCCTGCATACCAAATACTAAAAAGGCAGCAACCAGTGTCCACACAGTATTAACCGTGTTTATTAATGATGTTTCATGCGCGGTGTACACTTCGGCAGCAGCGTGTGCCTTTGTACCAAAAACCCCCGGCAGAATCATCATAGCCATTACAATAAGCCCTAAGCCTATCATTTTTCCCGCAAAAATGGTTGCTCCAAGTTGCCATTTTTCTCGTGTCAGTTGTCGGACTGAACTAAGCAAGCCCTCTTTTGTCGATTTTACTTTCATTGTTTGATTAGTTTAATTTAGTTTGATTGATATATTATTTAGGTGAATTTGCAAAAGCTTGGAATACTCATTAAAATCAATACAATTCGAATACTTTTTTATCAAATATTTAATAATTGGATCGTTTTTATAAATATTTCTATGAAATTATGGATGAATTTTAACAAAAACAAATTTTTGAACAATAATTTAACATTAAAATTATCATTTTTATTAAAATTATAAATTTAGCCTAAAAAAACATACTATTTTTAAACATTTAACAACAAAAACACAAAACATTAAATTATCAATCATAAATCATTCAAATCTTATAAAACAAGTCAATTACAATCTATTATTTATTAATTTTTTATCAAAAATTCACAAAACCCACCTTGCTACCTGCTTATTTTATTAAAAACATCGCGCAAACACTCCTAAAAACTAAAATTTCACTGCATTTTTAAAAAAACAGCACTTCTTTTGATATTTTTTAAAAAAGCATAACATATAATAAAGTATAATTTTAATTTTGAGCTAAACCTTTATTTAAAATCTAGTTTCATGAGTAATATTCGTTTTCAGGCTTTGCAGGCAGTGCTCACCAGGGGAATCCCCGAGGTAAAATTCCCTTCTCAAAAAATTTCTGATTTTTTCGGGGCAAATGTTTTCGATAAAAAGAAAATGAAGGAATATCTTTCGTCCGAGGCTTACCAGGGGATCATTAATTCTATTGATAAAGGCGAACCAATTCCGCGGGATATGGCCGAGCAGGTTGCCTCTGCCATGAAATCATGGGCAATGGGCAAAGGTGCCACACATTATACACACTGGTTTCAACCGCTTACCGGCTCAACTGCCGAAAAACACGATGCATTTTTTGAACCTACCGGCGACGGCGGCGCTATAGAAAGATTTTCGGGCGATGCGCTGGCACAGCAGGAACCCGATGCTTCCAGCTTTCCAAGCGGTGGCATCCGTAATACTTTCGAAGCCCGCGGCTATACAGCCTGGGATCCATCGTCCCCGGCCTTTATTATGGCGCGCACTTTATGTATCCCTACAGTTTTTGTTTCGTACACCGGCGAAGCGCTTGATTATAAAGTGCCATTATTAAAAGCGCTGAATGTTTTAGATAAGGCTGCCGTTGATGTATGCCACTATTTTGATAAAAGCATTGAAAAGGTTAATGCGTCATTAGGCATTGAGCAGGAGTATTTTTTGGTTGATATTGCTCTGTTTAATGCAAGGCCTGATCTGTATTTAACCGGCCGCACCTTATTTGGCCACATGTCTGCAAAAAACCAGCAACTGGAAGATCATTATTTCGGATCTATCCCCGAGCGGGTTTATGCTTTTATGCAGGATATGGAAACCGAAGCTTTATTATTAGGCATCCCACTAAAAACCCGGCATAACGAGGTTGCGCCTTCGCAATTTGAATGCGCACCTATATATGAAGAAATAAACCTGGCTATTGATCATAACCAGTTATTGATGGACCTGATGGACAGGGTCGCAAAGCGGCACAATTTTAAAGTGTTGCTCCATGAAAAACCTTATGCCGGCATCAATGGCTCTGGCAAGCATAATAATTGGTCGATGATAACCAATACGGGTAAAAATTTATTATCGCCTGGTAAAACACCAAAAAACAACCTGATGTTCCTTACATTTTTTGTAAATACCATCAGGGCGGTTTATGAGCATGCCGACTTATTAAGGGCATCAATAGCTTCTGTAAACAATGATCACCGCTTGGGTGCAAACGAGGCGCCTCCTGCCATCATATCTATATTTTTAGGCAGCCAGCTAAGCGACGTGCTTGACGAGATCGAGACATCAAGGATCAGCAAAAAAATAAAAGAAGATGCCTTATTATGGCAGGGCATTCCAAAGATCCCGCAGATCTTAAAAGATAATACCGACAGAAACCGCACTTCGCCATTTGCTTTCACCGGCAATAAGTTTGAGTTGCGCGCTGTTGGTTCGTCGGCAAACTCAGCAAGCCCGATGACAGTTCTAAACCTTATTGTTGCCGATCAGCTCAAAAAATTCAAATATGACGTTGATAAGCTTATAAAAAAGGGCGAAAAGAAAGATGTAGCCCTGCTGATTGTTATTAAAAAATACATTAAAGAATCAAAGAACATCCGTTTTGAAGGCAATGGCTACAGCGAGCAATGGGAAATAGAGGCAGCAGAAAGAGGATTACCTAATATAAAAACCACCCCAAAAGCGCTTGATGCCTTGTTATCTGATAAAACAGATTTCCTATATACTGATACCGGCGTATTTACCAAACGGGAAGTACATGCCCGCCATGAAATTTTACTGGATAGCTTTTATAAAAAACTACAAATAGAAGCCCGCGTTATAGGTGAGCTTGGTATTAATGTTATTATACCTTCGGCCTTAGCCTATCAAAGTAAACTGGTTGAAAATGTGAGGGGATTAAAGGATATAGGCCTGGATAAAGAAACTTACAAAGCACAGCTGGATATCATCACAAAAATAGCAGAGCACGTTAACTCCATTAAATCAAATATTGAAGAGATGGTTAATGCGCGTAAAAAAGCCAATACTATTGAAGATATCCGCGATAAAGCGATTGAGTATGATGAAAAAGTAAAACCTTTCTTTCAGCCAATTCGCTATCACGTTGATAAGCTGGAACAATTGGTTGATGACTCTTTATGGCCACTGCCGAAATTTAGAGAACTGTTATTTATTAAATAGACACTAATTGCACGAATTATTTCGAATTTCACGAATTGATTTTAAACAGGTTGTCGGATCAGGTTTAAGTTAATTAGTGCTATTCGTATTTTTTCCGCCCGTTTAAGCTGAGACGCTTAAACGGGCACGTGCGGGAGGGGAGCTATTAACTTTTACTTGTTTTTAGTATCTATCTCCCTGTTGGTCGCATCCACAAGTTCGTTATTTACATAAACAGGGTTTTTTATGTATATCTCAAGTACCTTTTTTTTCCAATTATTTATATTCAACCGAGAGAGCTTTTCTTTATAAGGTAATTTAGAATTATACATTCCGATCAAATCATAAAGATTTCCAAACAACCTATCTGTTTCGCTTAAAAAAGTTTTTTTAAACTCTTCTATATTATCATTTGAAAAAGACACATCACTTTTATCCTTTAATTTTATTGCAATCGCCTGTGAAAATAGTTTTCTGTCATAACTATAAAGTTTACCTGTGTCGGCATTTATAATATATTTTGTTACGAAGGCATTTAATCCTTCAAAAAACGCCAAATATTTTTTTGAATAAAAATTATGCCGGCATTGCAAATAATCGTTCTCCCTATCAGCTAAATAAGGGATGGGTTCTAATTGATCATAGGCTTTTACCAATTCTTTATAACGAATGGAGTCGTTTTGCTTGCTAGCACTGTCGATACCGTCTGTTAGCCTTTGATGAAGAGTGTTCCAGGGTGACATTAATTCCCTTGATTTAACCGGATAGCTTTTATAAGCATTTAATAATATTTTAAAAGCGATACCGTTAACAGACATAGTGCCTGTATAATTCATGGTAACAAGGAATAAAGTAGTTTTTGTTTGAAGGGAATCGGTTGGCAGGGTATTTAAATAAGTTTCTATCAATAGGGCATTTGGTTGCCCAAGAGGGCTTAATTTCTGTATATGATCAATCAAGGCTGTAACATCAACATTACCTCCTGTACTTGTTTTTATTTTTTCAAGTGTTAAGCCATTTTCTTTATTTTCTAAAGCTGAATGCCCTATACCAGCAAACTGTTTTGCAGACATTGCGCCAACAGTTACTAAAACAATTTCACCATTTGGTGAAAAATAGAGATAGGTAGGGTAAGCCGTAATCTTATTAGTTTGAGCGAATGCCTTTCCCCAGCCAACTTCCGCATCTATTTTAATATTTATAAAGTTTTTATTATAAAAGTTGCCGATTGTATCTATCGAAAATATATCGGATTCCATTAACCTGCAAGGGCCACACCATTTGGTGTATACATCCACAAAAATAGTTTTATTAAGTTTTTGTGCCTTTTGAACAACTTGCTGCCATGAATTAAATCCGCTCTCAAATTTAATACTCTGGCCTGAGACTGTAAATGAGAATATGAAGGAGATTAAAATCAATTTGAATAATTTCATATTTAAAATATATTACAAGTTAGCATATTTGTTATCAGTTATACCAAATACGCTAACTCGTTATTATTAATTAACTTTTATGTGGCTAATACTCGAGTATATAAAGTTGATCCACTGCAGGTATAACCAGAACAATTATTACTGGTACAGTTTACCCAAGAAGAACAACTCACAGGTCCGTTATTATTTGTATAGCAGCAACGCGCCTGATTTGTACCACCACCATCATCGCCACCTTTAATATGTTTCATTTGTGCCCTAGTAAGCACTTTAGTTTCGCCAAATTGTAGCGTTTTTAATTGTAAGTTTGTCATTTTTTTAAATTTAATGAAATAATTAATTTTTTAATAAATTCTGTTTTTTTTGCAAAGCCCAAAATTGTAATAGGCCTTTTCACCACGCCTTTTGCACTTTTTGTTTCTCCATATTTTGAGGTTAAATGTTAAAAAATATTTTAAATCGCGTAGGATGTATACTCCGGGCAATTGGTGCCCGTTTACAAAAACGCAGGTGTAAGAAATATTTGTGTTTTATAGTGTAAGGTTTGTATTAAAGTAAAATTATTAAAGCTGTTCAAACTATCCTACCTATTATACGGATACTTTGTACTTTATTTGGATAATTTATCCGGTAATTTTATACCTTTATAACACATTAATATTTTGGTATGTACGGAGATAAAATACGTTCAATACGTGAAATGCGCGGTTTTTCACAAGAATATCTTTCTCAAAAGCTTGGCATTGCTCAAAACTCCTACTCACGCATGGAGAATAACCAAACAAAATTAAGTTCTGAAATACTTGAAAAATTGGCTAAAGAGCTTGGCGTATCTCCTATGGATATTTTAAGTAGTGAACCATTTGTGGTTAATTTCTATGGCGCAAACCATGGCTCTCAGGGCAATTTTAATACCATTGAGAATCTCTATACGGGACAGAAGGATTTATATGAAAAAATGCTGTCAGATAAAGACAAGGAAATCTACCGGTTAAACAAATTACTGGAAACCCTAATAGCTAAAAAATAATTCAACGTTTGGTGAGTGTTATCACCAAATAGTTGGGGCATTAACTTTATCAAGTCGAGCATTAAAGGAATGAATTCGTCTTTATTAAATTTATGCCTCTTCTTCATTCAATTCGTGAAATTCGCCTGAATTCGTGGAATTCGTGTCACTCAATTCTTTTATATATTGAACCTTCAAGTGATCATAAAGAGAGTGCTTATCTATCAAAATAGATACTAAACTGGCTATCATACCTGCCAGTATAAGATGAAAGATAACATTATGGCGGTCTGTCATTTCAAGCACCAGTATTACCGATGTAAACGGCGAGCGGGTAACGCCGGTTAAAAAACCAACCATCCCTGCCAAAATAAGCATGTTGGCATTATTATCTGCCACTTTAAACCAGCTTGCTATTAATGACCCTACGCTGGCACCAGCGCCAAGGGCAGGGGCAAAGATGCCGCCGGCCGCACCTGTGGTAAATGAAACCAATGTGCCGCCTATTCTTAATAAAGGTGTATACCACGCAACATATTTATCAGAAGTGAACAAGGTTTTTTGCATAAGATCCTTTCCTGATCCTAATGCCCCCTTATCGACAAAAAACGCCATCGATACTAAAATAAGCGCGCATACTATTACGTATACAACATGGTGCCAGCCAAATTTAAACCTGGCTTTAAAAGCAAATATAAAGAGCACCAGCTTTGACATAGCGCTGCCGCACAAGCCCGAAATAATGGCAACCACAGCCACACCTAAAAATATATAACCCGATAGGTTATCAACCTTGGGATAACCCAAATACAAATATGGCCCCAAAAGCGCCTGTGCCGACAAACCCGCAATAATAACTGATGAAAAAATAGCCGTTTTATAGTAGCTGAAGTGTGTTTTGGTCAGCTCTTCAATGGCAAATACAATCCCGCCAAGCGGGGTGTTAAACGCAGCCGCCAAACCCGCAGCCGCACCGGTAACCATCATATTTTTTTTAGCAATTTTTGGCCACCACTTTGGCAATACCTGGTACACAATTTTATATATGGAGGTTGCTATCTGGATAGTTGGCCCCTCCCTGCCAATGGCGCCACCGCCAACTGCCATAACCAGGCTTGATATTACTTTTACTACTATTATCCTGACTCCCAAAAGCTTATCAATTATCCCGGTTGTTTTGGGCGACGAGATCTGGATGGCTGCCATAACCTGCGGGATGCCACTACCGCGTGCATAAGGCGAAAACCGCTGAACCAGCCACCATGCCAATACAAAACACGCGGGTGATACAATAAAAAGCAACCAGGCGTGATGGTTGAAAATAAATGTGGTAACATCCTCGGCAGCCACAAAAAGCTTAGTGTACAATACCGCTGCCAGCCCGGTAATTATTGAAGCTATCCAGAACGGGATTGCCTGCAGGGCATTTCTTTTTAAGTTTTCATTGCGGATCCTGTCAAATGATCGTTTTAGCTGAAGGCGGAGCCAGGAAATTATTTTCATTAAGCGGTGAGGATGTTATTATTAAACACAAATTTTCATGAATTATTTCAAATTTCATGAATTGGACTATTTAAATTCGCTGTTATCAATAGAACTTGTATGGGAATAGATAACGGGATAATGTGCCTGTTCAAATTTCTCAACCAGCAGACTTAAAACTTCAAGTTCATCCAAATTTGCAGAATCCTTTTTAATATTGGTTTGCATTAACTCATATACACGTTTTAATGCATCGTCATATTCAGCCTCTGTTTCAATTCGTTTTAACATAACTTATGGTTTTAGTTACTCCTGATTGCATATATAGATTATCATTAAAGCTTGATTCGTCGATTGGCTAGTAACACATTACAAACATAGCAAGTTGCTAATAAAATATTACCTAATAAAACGAAGTTTGAGCAGTGACATCCTGAAATCTTTGTTTTTAATTATCCTTTCTATATAAGTCGCCTTTTATTTTGACTTATTTCAGGAATGCAAGGCTTTCTAAAAGAGATTTCCCTCTTAAAACCATGAACTATGAACCATGAACCATCAACAATAATTATATTTGCCCCATGAATTCTTCGCAAAGGTATGATCAAAGAGGTGTGTCGGCCTCTAAGGATGATGTACATAATGCCATAAAAAATATTGATAAAGGGATTTTTCCAAAGGCATTTTGCAAAATAGTGCCCGATATTTTAACTAATGATCCCCTTTACTGCAATATAATGCATGCCGACGGAGCAGGCACTAAGTCGTCATTGGCCTATACCTACTGGAAAGAGACCGGTGACATTTCTGTTTGGCGCGGAATAGCCCAGGATGCCATTATTATGAATCTTGACGACCTGCTTTGTGTAGGCGCTACCGATAATATCCTTTTATCATCAACCATCGGTCGGAATAAAAATTTGATCCCCGGCGAGGTTATTGCAGCTATAATAAACGGAACTGAGGAGATCCTTGCCGAACTAAGAGAAGCAGGCATAGGCATCTACTCCACAGGCGGCGAAACTGCCGATGTTGGTGACCTTGTACGCACCATTATAGTTGACAGTACCGTTACCTGCCGCATGAAACAGGCTGATGTAATTTCAAACCACCGCATCAAACCCGGTGATGTAATTGTTGGCCTTGCATCATCCGGCCAGGCATCATACGAAAAAGAATACAACGGCGGGATGGGCTCAAACGGCTTAACATCAGCCCGGCATGATGTTTTTAATAAAACAATTGCTAATAAATACCCAGAAAGCTATGATGCGGCTATCCCTTATGAGCTGATCTTTTCGGGCAGCAAAAACTTAACCGACCTGGTTGATACCGGTAACGGGCAAAGCGTTACAGCCGGCAAGCTGGTACTATCAGCAACCCGCACTTACGCCCCTATTATTAAAAAAATACTGGATAGCTACCGCGATAGCATACACGGTATGGTTCACTGCAGCGGCGGCGCGCAAACAAAGGTGCTGCACTTTATTGATAACCTGCACATCATAAAAGATAACCTGTTCCCTGTTCCGCCATTGTTTAGCCTGATCCGGCAGGAATCGAAAACCAGCTGGCAGGAAATGTATAAAGTATTTAACATGGGGCACCGCATGGAGCTTTATGTTCCCGCAGAGATTGCTAATGAGCTGATAAAGATCTCTCAAAGTTTTGGAGTTGAGGCACAGATCATCGGCCATGTTGAAGCTGCGGATAAAAAGCAGGTTACCATCCGCTCCGAGTTTGGGGAGTTTGTATACAACTGATTTTTAAAAAAAGATATAAATAATAAAGACCCGGTCTATTTGACCGGGTCTTTATTATTTATGTGATTATTTAGCGCTATTGTTTAGCATTCCATTTTGTACCGTCATACACATATGTGTAAGTTGTTGGTTTATCGGTACCTGAGTATACTAAAAACGTAACCTTATAGTTAATATTCACGGTAGGATTTTTAAAATCGGTAGTTAATACTAAAATCATCGCCTTATTCAAATCGGCAACTGCCCAGCCTGAAAAATCTCCGTATTGGTAAAGATTTGCTCTTTGAGCAGCTGTTCCTATATCAGTATTATTCGTACCATTTGGATTTCCGATAAGCTGCGTGTCAGCTTTTGTAAGCGTGTAATATACAGTAGGATCCGGACCCCATTTTCCGCTGGATTTAACAAAAGTTAACGTGTTGCTTGCAGATATAATGCCCCAATTGGCACCATCAAAGGTAAATTGTATTACTCTTTGCGATGTTACTTTGGTACTGCTATAGTAGTTGAAGCTTACATATTGAACGCTACCAACCTTTGCGGTACTTGCTACAGATGGATCAACTTTCAACAGGTTATTCAAATAGGATAACAATGAAGCATCATCAGCAGACGTAAATTGATTATACTGCCCGCGGCCTATTGAAGCATACTGAGCAGGTGTAATTTGATAAGCCTGGATCCATGCGCCATTAAGGTATAAAAATGAGCCCGTTGCAGTAGTTACGCCTGCGGTTGTAGATACAGAAATACCTGGATAAACAGCAGGTGTTGTGTTAATAGTTGGATAAAAAGTCCATGACAATACTGCCAGTTGATTAGCTACCGGAGTAGTGTACTTATAAGGCAACCAGCTTAATACCTGGGCTATACTAAAATCTGCAAACTTATTACCAGGCAACAACAAATAGTCATCATGAGTAAGTGTGTATGAAACATCCTTAAAAACACTGTCAGCTTCAACAATTGACGTTGTTACCGGTGTAAATGTAATATTGGCATTTGAACCATCAGGATAATCAAAAAACTTATAGTTAAGCAAAGCCGGAACATTGGCATTTGCATCTGCTGCGGAAACGTAACCTTTTGCCTTATAAACAACAGAGCTTGTTGGGTATACTGCAGTGTTTACATAGTCAGCAGCTTGGACCGTATAGGTAAGCGTTTTTGCCGTACCGGGTAATCCATCAAGTGCTTTATAGGTTTTATCCATTGGCTTGCAGGAGCTTATTGCCGTGGCAATGGCTGCAAGTGCCAGTAAATTGAATAATATTTTTTTCATAATATCTTCTATAAAAGATGATTAAAAGTTAATTTTTAAAGTTGTCATGTATGTTCTTGGGGAACCATACCAAACGCCCATGTTACTTATACGGGTTGGAAAGCTGTAAGCAGCTGGGCTTCCCGGTATCGTAGTTTCAAAAGCATCAGCAACATAAGCTGTGTTTAGCACGTTGTAAACGTTTGCTATAAATGAAGCGTCAAGGCCAGCAAATTTAAAGCGGTAAACAACGTTCAGATCCAATGTGGAAAAGTTTGGAAGCTGGTAATTTGTATAGGGCTGACCGGCGGCTGTTTGCTGTGAAGTAGTAAGCTTCGACGGATCAAATGATGCGTAATAACGGCCGTAGAAATTGTAGTTTGCGCCAACCTTTACTTTTGGAAACACCTGCACATCAAGCCCTAAAGCAGCTGTTGTTTGTGCACTGGTATTTGAAGTACCAAATTCACCTACTTTTAAGCCTTTAAGCAATAGGGCATCCTGGTTTAATGTTTTTCCCTGGTCGCTGGTTACTTGTGTTGGGCCGGTGTTGCTGGTGTAATGAAAATCGCCTACAGATAAGCTTCCGCTTAAAGTAACAGCGTTGATTGGACGGAACTTTGCATCAACTTCAACACCCTGGTGAACTTCGTTAATACCCGAAATATTAACCGTGTAAAGTGAGTTATCAGTTGGATCATTTAAAACACTGGTTTTTGCTCTGTCTTTATAAGTAGAACGATATACGTTCACGTTAGCACTGAACATCGAGCTTACAAAGCCGTAGCCCAACTCGTAGCTCATTAGCTTTTCAGGTTTAGCAGCAGGGTTTAGATCATTCTGCTTATTAAGGAAAATATTAGCAACCAGTGGAGCTCTTTGAATGTATCCTATATTGGCAAATATATTGTTGTGGGCATCAATATTGTAGTTAGCACCGCCTTTTGCCTGGTAACCTAAAAAATTAACCCATTTACTGGTAGCATCAGGACTGCCGGTTGTGTAATCGAAATAATCGATTCTCCTGTTGCTGGTATTGCTTGCTGCAACGGTAGCAAATGCCGAAAGGTCGTTTTTATTGTATTCAGCCTGAACATACGCACCTTCTGAGGCAACCTCGTATTTGTAATCGTTATTGAACTTGTCACCAACACCGATATGCGCGTTAGGATCGTTTATATTACCTGAAGGACTGGTAAGACTTGTAGTAGGCGAGCTCCTTATATCGGTTATATACGATCCGCCTAACAAATCCTGCATCTGGTAAAAATGCTCTCCCTGGTAATATCTTCCATCAATACCAGCTAACAGGTCAATATCACCTAATTTCTTTTTATAAGTACTCAATATGCCATATTGTTGATGATTGTTTACCGTATTTTGGAAATACCTGCTTGAAGAACCATCGGCATTTGCTACGTTTGATTTTACTATAGCATTAAAGTCAATAGGTGAATATATGTCACCTGTTCTTGGTACGGTAGTCGCGCCATTACCCGGAGTTAAAGTAACATTGCTACCAGCAAGATAACGGGCTGCACCTGTACCCCATGAACCGTAAACTACAGTTGCCAATGATGAGGTTTCATCAATCTTCCAGCTATGATTTAAAGATGCTAAAGGTTTATTATAATAATTTTGCTCGGCACTTAAAAGCTGGCCGTTCAGGTAACCATAATCAGAGTTATACCTGATGCCCAACGGACTTGTCGTATAGGTATTGATAGTATTAAAAGTATAGCGCTGCCCGTGGTTTTGAGTAGCACCCATAAAATTAAATGACAAGGTTTGCGACGGGCTTAATACTTTCGAAATGTTACCAAAATAGCTGTAGCCTGTATAATATAAGCCTGGTGCATAACCATCACCTGTGCTTCTTGATAACAAAAATGAGGTTGCCCATCCTTTATCAGTTAGTCCTGTTGAATAGGACACTACCGTTTTATAAGTATTATAAGTACCTATCGATTCGGATATTGTTCCACCTTCCTGCAGTTCGGTGCTTTTAGTAGTGATATTTATTGTTCCACCCAGTGAAGGAACCGCTACTTTTGAGGCGCCTAAGCCGCGTTGCACCTGCATTGATGTAGTAACATCAGCAAGTCCGGCCCAGTCATTCCAGTAAATTTTACCTGCTTCCACATCGTTAACAGGGATGCCGTTTATTAAAAGCGCAACGTTGTTACTGCTAAAACCGCGGATATTTATCCTCGAGTCGCCATAACCGCCACCGCCTTTTGATGTCATAACACCCGGGGCAGCTTTTAAAAGCTCCGGAAATTCGGCGCCGGCGCCCTTTTCTTCAATGTAAACTTTACCTACTGAAGAAGCAGCTATGGGTGTGTGCCGGTCAATTGCTAAAGATGGGTTAGCCGTAACGGTAACTTCTTTTACAGAAGCTGAAACCGGATCCATTGTAATAGTGCCGAGATTAGCACCGGTAATGGTTAACTCTTTGGTTATATAACCAATATATGTAAATACCAACGTATTGCTTCCTTCAGGAACGTTTATTTTAAATGTTCCGTCAAGCGCTGCAAGTGTTGCACGTTTCACATCCTTGACAGTTATAGTAGCTCCAATAAGCGGCTCTTTTGTTTGTGCATCAAGTAATTTACCTGTAACCACATGATCTGCGTTAATCACTAAACCTGCATTTTTGTCGGATGAGCTTTTTGAAGCCCCCTTTTCCTTTAATACAATCGTATGCCCAACTATTGCATATGTTAATGGTTGCCCTTTAAAAACCTTTTCAAGTGCCTTTTCCAGGGTTATGTTTTTAACATCTATAGTAACCTTGTTGCTCCTGGCAAGAAGTTCTGTTTGCATAAAAACGTCAAAACCGCTTTGTTGCTCAATTTTATTCAAAACTGTTTCCAGGTTAGCATTTCTTTCAGAAATAGTAACGTTTTGACTAAAACTTGCTGCACTAATATGAAGGCATGCTGCAAATAGTAAGATGGTAATTAATTTTATCCGCATAATAAATTTCCTTTTGGTAGCCGGATCTATTTTGTAAAAGGCATTTAATGCCGCATTGATTTTATTTATCCGCCGGCTCTCATATTGTGGCGGAAATTTTGTAGAAAAATCCATATTTTTGGTTGGGTTCTTTTAGTAAAAGTGTATTGTCAATATAATTTTTATGATTGGCCCGGTTATTTTGGCCGGAAGTGCTCGATACACTTTCGGTCTTTTTTGGCCTTAAGATAACCAGCCTTGCCGGATACCCTGATTTCCTTTTTTATGGTTTTACTATAATCTTCCTCCCGATGATTGTAAAGTTAACGCCGCTTGTTTTTAATATTTCAAACACCTGTGATACAGGCACATTTCGTGAAATCCGTCCCTTGTAATGCTTTTCGGCAATTGTGCCCTGGTATTCTACGTCCACATCATACCATCTTGATAAAAGGCGCATAATTGTTGGAAGGTCTGTGTTTTTGAACATAAACTTTCCGTTTTTCCATGCAACCGCTTCTTCAACATCAGCGTCTGTATTTACTTTCATCCCATCTATTGTGCCGATTGCCTGTTGCCCGGGTTTAAGTTTGACTAAAGGCATACCGGAAGTATTAGTAACATTAATACTGCCTTCTAAAAGCGTGGTTTTTGTAGAAACTTCATCGCTGTAACTATTAATGTTAAAGTGAGTCCCTAATACCTCAACAGTTTGACTGGTGGTTTTTACAAAAAATGGCTGAGCTGCATTTTTAGCAACTTCAAAATAAGCTTCACCTGTTAATTCAACCCGTCTTTCATTACCCGAAAATGACGTTGGATATCGTAAAGACGAAGCTGCGTTTAACCACACTTTGGTGCCGTCAGGTAAAACAACTTCATACTGCCCTCCACGTGGCGTGGTAAGGGTGTTCATAGCAATAATATCAGCAACCTTTGGCTGCCGCGCAGTTTTAAAGGAACCGTCGACATTATAAATCAACTCGCCGGTTTGGGTCTTGTTGATCACAATATTCTGCTGCCTGGCAATTTTCCCGTTTCCTGCATCGTTTAAAATTATTTTTGATCCATTGGCTAAGGTCAAAACAGCCTTATTACTCCC
>JAQBOS010000577.1 GCA_028287925.1 Mucilaginibacter sp.
TAATACCAGAACACTTATTACAAACAAAGGGGCTATATACATATAGCCCCTTGCATTAATTCATCACCTAAACCAGCTATAGATCTCACTTATAGCTTTGATAAACATAGTTTTGGTTGCAGATGCAGGGTACCAGTAATAATAATTATACATGGTTTACAACCTTACCCATATATTACAGTATATAAAACTACCGTAATATCCCATCCTGAATTTTTTTTAATAGTATTAGCCGGCAAGGAAAAGGAATAACAACAAAAGTAATTTACTTAAGGTTGATCGTAAGCTGTGCAAGGAAATGGTAAACTGGTTTTGTACAGTTTTTTGCGATATATTTAATACTTCACTAATTTCACGTGTAGACTTATCTTCTATAAATTTCAATCTAAAAACTTCCCGTCTCTTCTCAGGTTGCAGATTCATCCATTGGTTTATGCATTCTTTTAATTCTTTTACTTCATAAACAGAATCAACAAACAGGGATGGAAGGTTCAGACACTCCAATGGCGCTTCAAAAAAAGGCCGGTTATTGTTTTTCTTGTACAACATAAATACCTGGTAGCGGGTTGCACAAACCAGGTAGGCGCTTAAGTTTTCAATATTCCTGTTAAATCTTTTTATCCAAAGATCAGCAAAAACATCCTGAACAATATCTTCCGCCAGTTCAGTATCTTTTAATCTTTTATAAGATTCGTTATAGATCTTCCGCCAAAAACGCTTGTAAATCTCGTTAAATGCCTCTTCATCGCCTTTATGAAGCAGGTCAGCCAACTGAGAATCGGTAAATAATTTATCAGGCATTGATCGTCTCAAATTTGCCCTTAAAGCTATACAAAAAATTGGTTTACAATCACAAAAAAAATCTTGTATCCAAATTATTTATTTAGGGTTGTTTACACTTACTCCTCTTTAACCTCATCAACAAACAACCAGGCACGATTTCCTTCCCCGGCATTAGCTTTTAGGAGGATATTGTACATTTTACAATTATTATTACATATCTGGCTTAGGATGACTTTTTTATCTCCTCTATTTCTTTTAATCCGTCTTTATTTGCATGCAGATTGATCTTTTTTACGCCGCCTTTAAAATCTGCTCCATCATCAAAAACCAATACACTAACCCACGAAGGAAGGCAGACCTAACCGGCGGGTTTACCAATTTCACGACTAAAAACATTTGATTTGAAAATGGCGCTTAAACTTCAGGATCCGAACTTTTTTACGCCTGATTTTTATAATGGAGTGGATTTAAAGAATTATACCGATTAAGTAGTTACATTATAATCCATTAGCAGGGATACTTACCTTAACGGGAAAAATTCAAAAAAACAGGCATTGATCAATGATCAATGCCTGTTTTACTATTGTAGTTTCTGTTTTTTCAATTATGGAACCACCTTGTCAAGTGGCGGGATATTACTTGCTGAACCGGAATATCCTTTATTTTGATTGATATGTCCGTTTACATTTAAGTCGATCTCACTTTGTGGGATGGGCCACAAAACATGGTAAGGAGAAATGGTAAAATGGTTGCCCGAATTTGTCACCACATTCGGATTTTTATAAAAATCGTTCTTTTCCATAATCCTGTCATAAAAGAAGTTATCGGTCGAGAAACTCGCTGTGGTATAACTTTTTCCGTTATACGCCGCTATTCCCGTTTGTGCATATATATATGCTATGCGGGTAAGCTCTGTTTTACGCGGCTCTTCCCAATATAGCTCACGCTGGCGCTCATCAAGCACGGTACCAATATTAACAAGTGCCGGGTTGGTTAACAATTGTGCATTTGCACGAGCCCGTACCTGGTTAATATCAGCCATTGCCAATGCATTTTGGCCTTTCCATAAATAAGCTTCGGCACGTAACAAGTACGTTTCAGCCAACCGGAAAACATACCAATCTGTATTGGTGCCGCGTGGCGGGCTCCACCATTTATCAATCGCTATCGGTCCTGAGCCAATAAACACTTTATAATGAGGCCAGCCAAACCACGCGCGAATCGTGTCTTTTGCTCCATTCAAAAACCTTTGATTTACATTGGCGGCTGTGTACTGCTCAAGGTGTTTGCCATACCAGGCAGGATCGCCTGTTTTTAGGGTTGGGCTGTTGTAAACAAGATCCGTCATGTTCATCCAGTTACCGGGCGCATGCCTTAAATCGGTATTGTCCGTCCAGATGTATTTGGTTGCATATGGTGTACCGCGCAAACGGCCGATCCCCCTGCCATACCACAAGGTAAGTGGAAATTCTTCGGTAACCTTGTCAGAGATCCCGGGTTTAAGAGCGCCGGGGGTAAGTATTGTACCATTATGCCACATTGGAACACAGTTTCGCATTACCTGCGACCCATTTGGTGTAGCACCATCAAGCGTTTCCCGGTCAATTACCACGTACAACGCCTCGGAATTTGATGCCAGGGATTTGTTTTCCGGGCGATGAAGATCCCAGATCACATTCCTGGTGGCGTCGTTTGCAACAACACCAAAACGGCTGGTCATCAGGTGGTAGGGGCCGTTAATAACACTCGAAGCGGCTGTAATGGCATCATCAAATAAACCAAGTGCAAGATCAACCTTTGTTAATAGGTGAGCTGCTCCGCCTTTTGATATGTCGCCTTTATTATTGGCATCTGTTAAATTAGCCACGGCAAATTCAAGGTCGGTTTTTATTTGCTTAAGGATCACCACCCGCTGGGTGGTAAAGTACGCGGTATTAACGGTAGTTTCTTCCTTAAGCACCAATGGCACATCGCCAAACTCATGTACCAAACGATAGTAACGGTAAGCCCTGTGAAATAAAGCAGTTGCCTTTACCTGGTTTTTCTGGACATCAGAGCTCCAGGTAGCGTTATTAAGCCTCGACAGGATTACGTTGGCACTGTGAATGCCCTGCCACCATGCGCTCCAGTATTGGCCTATCTTGTTATAATCGTTGCTGTTAAGGTTGGCTGTTGGCGTTATCCTAGCGTTCAGATCCTGGGCCGGTGTAGTTTTATCCGTTGTACCTTCAACAGCGGCATCGGTAAAAATCGATTCTGTAAGCAATGGTGCGGAATCGCCAAAATATTCAAACCGGACACCGATGTTTAGTGCAGCAAGCGCATTCATGAATGCCGCCGGGGTAGTAAGCGTTACATCAGGTGTAAATTTTGAAGGAGCCTGCGGATAAAGCTCGCTTCGTTTTGTACATCCCCCCATCATAAGTAAGGCAGCCGCTGTAAAACCTGCTATGATATTTTTATTTATCTTTTTCATATTAAATCTTTCCTTTTAAAAAACCACGTTAAACCCTGCCGCTAAATACCTTGGTGTAGGACCGTTGTTTTGCGGATCCCACAAAGGCCAGCTTGAAAAGACATAGGCATTGGTTGCATTGATGAATACTTTTGCACTTGAGATCCCAAGTGGCTTGATCAGTTTTTTGCTGAAAGTATAACCCAGGGAGGCAGTTTGCAACCTTACAAATGATGCCTTGCGCCAAACATTGATGGTTGTACCCGATGAACCGGAATTAAGGCGTGCATAATCATTTATTGGGTTATCAGGTGTCCAGTACGGTAAAACGTACGAGTTCATCCGTGAAAAACCTACGCTGCCCGGGTTGTTCAGGGCTTCATTATACTGCCTTAACTGGCCCACACTTGATACCAGCATAAAAGCGAGATCAAAGTTTTTCAGAAAATTGAACTCATTACGCAGTGACCAGTTAAAACGGGGATTGGTAGTACCAAGAAATTGTTTATCGTCATTGGTAAACTTAAAATCGCCATTTAGATCCTGTAATTTAAAATCGCCGGGTTTAGCACCGTATTTTGCAGCTTGTGTGGCCTCGGCTGTTTGCCATACCCCCAGGATCTTATAATCCCAAACAGCATTGATATCTTTACCAATAAACCATCCGTTACCGATATCATTATTCTCTACATTGGTGGTAACACCGTTTACAGTAACCGGGTAAGCGCCATAAAGGTGAACTATTTTATTATTGTTAAAGAAGAAGGTTCCGGATGCATTCCAGTTAAAGTTTTCACTCTTGTAGATCTTTCCTTCAAGCAAAATTTCCATTCCCTTGTTATTTACCTGGCCGATATTGGTGTAAACACTTGAATTATTTGCGCCACCGGGGATAATATTGCTGGCATTAAAACCCTGGATGTCAAGCAAACTGCGCTGTACCAGCATATCGGTAGTTTTACGATTGTAAACATCAATTGATCCGCTAAGCCTGCTATTCAGAATGGCAAAGTCTATCCCAATGTTGGCGCCCGTTGTCCGCTCCCATTTAAGGTTGTTGTTCTGCAGCGAGCTAACATAAATACCGCTGTTATTAACCACAGTACCCGATGGGGTTACCGTAGGGTATTTGGGCGTGCTTAATAATGCCAGTGCGATGGACGGATCGGCAGTTCCGGTAGACAAACGGTTGCCATTTGCACCATAGCCAAAACGCAGCTTACCAAAGTCAAGCCATTTGAAAGAATCACCTTTCATGAATTTTTCATCGCTAAAAATCCAGGCAGCTGCTGCGGTAGGGTATACTGCGCGCGGATGCTCTAAACCAAAAGGCGAATAACCATCGCGGCGAACTGTAGCGGTTAAAATATATCTCCCTAACAGCGTATAGTTTATACGGCCCATTAATGCATCTGCAGTATAAATACGGTCATCGCTGCTTTCTACCGGCAAAGTACCGGCACCAATATTGTGATAGCCTAACACATCGCTCGGGCTAAACTGGGTATTTGATGTGCTGGTATACCATGTTTGATACTTTTCTTTATTGAGCAGGAAAGTTGCATCAAAATTGTGGATTCCAAAGGTTTTGTTCCAGCTTAACACGTTATCGATATTATACCTGTAGCGATTTTCCATAGTACGGATAGCGGTACCACCCGACAGTTCATTGGGATTAGCAACCGGCCGAAAGAAAAAATTCCGGTAAGCCTCAATGGTTGGAGAAAAGTTTAGATTATACTTAATACCGAACGGAAGCTCGACACGCGCAAAAAGATTAGAGAATAACGTGTTCTGAATTGCCACGTTACTATTGTACTGCGCACCCAGGAAAGGGTTTCGCTGGTTTAACCCGCTATCGTCAGTATCAATCCGGCGTAAAGAGCCATCCGCATTATAAACATTGCCATAAGGTGATGAATTGATGATCTGGGTCCAGTCGGCTTCATGGCCATCTATTGCCTGGCCGCTTAGCGGTGTGCTTGAATCGCCCTCATTCCTGCTGGCAAACTGGGCGTTAACGCCAACGGTTAAAAACTTAGCCACCTTACCCTCTAAATTTACCCTGAAACGGCCATCAGTATAATCACCGCCTTTTATCAGGTTTTGATTTTTAGTATAGTTGCCAGACATGTAATAGCTGCTATTATCCGAACGGCCGGACATGCTTGCTGTATAATCCTGGCGAAAACCGTTCCTGAAAATTAATTTGGACCAATCAGTTACTTTCCCGGCCTGGTAATTTGCTATCTCGTTCGGGAACAATCCTAAACGCTGAAGCCAAACCGTAGTTGGGTCGCCCGTAGCTCCGTTCAAAAATTGTTGAACTGTTACACCTGCAGGCAA
>JAQBOS010000135.1 GCA_028287925.1 Mucilaginibacter sp.
TAAAAGCCTTGTTGAACATTCTGATGAGTTTGCAGATTATATTGAATCAATGACGGACCAGCAAATTGAAGAAAACAATATGGTTATTAACCCCTGGTTTCAATGCGATTTCCAGAATTTTGAATACATTATGCAGGTTATGAACCATAGCACCTACCACCGCGGACAAATTATAACCATGGGCCGCAACCTGGGTTTTACAGATGCCCCTAATACCGATTATAATTTTTATAATATCCATGGTAGGTAACCCTGGCGTCTCATATTGAATAGAAAAAAGCTACCGGTGATGGTGGCTTTTTTTATTTAAAAAAGGGATTTATCAGCTCGCGCACCAGGCCATTATAAAGACAATAAAAAGGCTTTAAAATTCTCCGGATTTTTTTTCTTTTCCTGTCCCATTTCTTTCACCCAATTCGTCATTGGGGTATAATTCAACGAATAACTAAAATAAAAACAAAATGGAACAGAGAATTAATGTTTTCGAAAAAGGTCAAAACGCAATGAAAGCGCTTCATGGTTTAGGGTTTTATCTTGCTAAATCGCCAATAGAACAACATCTTTTAGAGTTAATTTATTTCAGGGTATCGCAAATAAACGGCTGTGCTTTTTGTTTGGATATGCACTCGAAAGATATGCTTGCCAAAGGTGAGAGCGAACAGCGCCTTTTTGTGCTGGATGCCTGGAGGGAAGCGCCTTTTTACACCAAACGCGAACGTGCCGCACTGGCCTGGGCCGAAGCCGTTACCAAAATAGCCGGCGGCAATGTGCCCAACGAGGTTTATGACGAAGCACGCAAACAGTTTTCAGAAGTGGAGCTAATTGACCTTACCCTGGCGGTTATAACCATTAATAGCTACAATCGGATCAATATCGCCTTTCCGCCGGTTGTAGGCACTTACAAGGTTGGCGCATTTGCATAATTGTTAAAAAGGGGTTAATCAGCGTTCAAATAACCTGGCGTAGAATGTTATTGGGTTAAGGAAGAATACCTTTTAACCTGATAACATTTTTATTTTAAATACTTTATAAGGAACAAAGAATTGATAGACCCAGCAATAAAATCTATAGGCAAAATTCAATCAGCATTAAAAAACATTGAAGATTGCCCTTTACAAGGCGCTGAAAATGCGCCCGAAGCTACTATAATAATTTCCCCGGAATTTATTGAGGGCATTAAGAACCTGGCCGCCGGTCAGGAAGTGTTGTTATTAACCTGGCTGCACATGGCCGACAGAACGATTATTAAGTGTTATCCCCGGCATAATTATGATGCGCCGTTTATGGGCGTATTTTTAACCCGTTCTCCTGATCGGCCAAACCCAATAGGGATTCATCCGGTAAAGATCCTTTCGGTATCAGCCAACGGTATAATAAAGGTTTCAGGGCTTGAAGCGCTTGATCAAACGCCGGTAATTGATATTAAACCAGTATTGAAAAAATAAACCCGTTAAAGAACAGCCTTACTTTCCTTGTGATAAAGAATTTAATAGCTGTTCGTAATCAGGTTCGCTTGTATATTTTATTGAACTGTCACGAATTAGAAATTCCGGAAGATCTTTAATTTCAGTATTATCTAAAATTAAAGTGATAATAGGTTGTTTACGATTATCACTGATTGATTCTGCTACTTGATTATTTAATTCATATGATGCCCATTCAGATTTTAAAGTATTGGCACTAACACAGGCCAATATTACATTGCTTTTTTTCAACCCCTCTGAAATTTTAGCGGAAAATGATTCCCCTGATTGTATTTGCTCTTCATCGTACCAACATGTTATGCCTCTTGAGCTTAAGCTCTTTACTAAATTTCTAACAAATGGGCGGTCCTTTGGTGAATTGGAGAGGAATACATCCCATTCATACTTCTTCCCGTAAACGTCTTCAATTTCTGCTTTAGCAAAGGAATCTGAAAAGTATTCTTTGAGCGCTATTCCCCATTTTTTGTCTAACACAAAATTCACATCTTCTCTTGCTTGCATCACAGCTGATGTGGCAAAATCTTCCAGGTTAATATTTGCAAAACTATCAGCATCATTTTCATTAAATAACTGTTCAGATATCATGCTAAATACTTGTGGGGAGTTTAATGCCTTTTCTAAATTGTTAAATGACTTATCAAGAAAGGCATTCATCTTTTTATTCATTCTGTCGAAATAATAGCCGTGAAACATCCATAGAGAGGATTGCAACAGCGGATATTCTTCTGTACTAATCAGCAGTTCTTTTAATTGACTTAAGAAAGCGGTGTATTTTATAAACCCCCAAACAACTCTTTCTTCTTCCGATTTATCCTTTGATATGATTGCTTTGTTCAACAGCTCAAATGAAGACAGAATTTCATTTACTTCATTGATAGTATCTCCGTCATACCGCACATCATCAAGCATCCCCAAAAAACGTTCTAAATCTTTGTCTCTTTTTAACAAACGGTTCAATGAAACAAATTCATTGAATACACTTATTGTCTCAACATTTGCCTCCTGCATAAAATACATATGCTCCTGTACATATTTTAATGTAAATTCCGTCATCCTGTAAGGATAATTTACATTATAATATTGTTTTACTGGTGGATGGTTCAGAATAAAAATTATCTCCTCTTTTAAATCATCACTGAGACCACCGGGAATGTATCCCGCTAAGGCTGCAATCAATAAAAGATTATAAAACTCAATTAAAGCATCAATCTCAAAGCGCGCCACCAACTCCTGCCCTCTTACGCCTTCAGGGATATGGAAACGAAGCAAATGAACCAGATCTTCGTCCTTACCTGGAACAATAAAATTATCAGTTAGATTTTTTAATCCCCTTGCGGCTTTTCCTTTATCATGAAACTCTGCATTTAATGATACTAAATTCCTATCCAGATTATTCATAATTATTTAATGATTGATTTAATACATTCAAATGGATCAGAATATCCATTTTTAGGTTTACACACAGCAACATGATTGGAGTTTTCAACTATTTTAGCTGGTTTGTCCAGTAAATATTGGTAGCTTTTAATGATCTTATCTCCGCGGGCATGAATAACAAGCCTGGCTTTTGAAAACTCAGCTTTCCCCTGCCTCTGCAGATCGTTTGTTTGCTCTTTAATTGCTTTCAGTATACCATTGTCACTTGGGTTCAGGTCATTTAAAATCGGGTATCTGAACTTTGCAAATATCCCAAGCAAGGCCGAGAGTCCCGGTAATGCTTGTGTAGCAAGCGGAATTATTTCAGCACCATTATGTGCGGGAGCAAAGAGTGCTAAGCGTGATTTATCAACCCACTTCTTGTTTTCAATATAAGCAAGAAGTTGTGCCTGACGTACCAAAACAGCCCCTAAGGAATGAGCAACCAATAAAACGAATTGATAATTTCTCTCCGGTAATTGTTGCTGGGCCGGTAAAATATTATTCTTTAGCGGGTTATTCATTAAATTTAGGAAATCATACAGTTGGCTGGAATGATCACTTGCCTGCCCCTTAAATGTATCATATCCATAGAATATAATATCTGAATTCTTAAAGTAACTGTCGAACAAAATAAACGAAAGGAAGTTGTTCCAAGTGCGTGTAGAATCGCCCCCAAACCCATGTACAAAAACAATCAGATTTTTAGGTTTTTCGAAGCTAAAAAAACCTTGAGTATTTGTACCGTATTTGATCTCAATGGAAGTTGTATGATAGGTTGTCATAAAAAAGCAATAAGGTCTGCGAACTATTACCCAAATTTATAAAATTTATTCTATCAATTTGGTTATTAACTAATTGTGAATATTTTTTTTCGTCACTTGCTCCTTGATCTGCCTTTTATTTCATTAACCAGGGGGTGCCAGATAGTTCAACACCCGGCTCCCCCCTTTAGTTTTTCCGTCTTCAATTGTAATTAAATATCCGTTTCAGAAAAAGCTTTTGCGGTGGCCGCTGTATCGAGCGCTTCGCGTAGCAGCTTTATTTTGCCATTCTCAGCCACCAGGCGCCCCATATAAAGCTGGTGAATATCTTTCCCGGTTGATACAACGGTTGTTGTTACCTCATATTCACCAAAAACCTGGTCGGGTGTTTCCATAAAGATCTTCACGCTGTGGAATTTAAAGTCTGCAAAAACTGATAAAACATTTTCCAGGAATTTCCTGATCTCTTCAGGCCCTTCTGCCCTTGGTTGAAAGCCAAGTGTGGCCAAATAAGGCAGTTCAAGTGCACCGTCTTCGGCAAACAATGCAGCAGCCAGCGCGGCATCCTGAACATTTTCCAGGTATGCATTTAATAATTCTATTGGTGTTTTCATTTTGTTTTGATGATAATAATGTGAAATATTATTTCCCTCAGGCATTCTTTCCGGCATAGTGCTTTTTAGTGATCAGGGAAATGGGCAAACCCACCAATAGCATGTGCCAGATAATGCTCACGGCTGCCAATCCCGGGTCAAAAGGCGACTTTTGAATATTTGATGCCGGGATCACTAGTAAATTCATCACTAAAAAAATCCCCAAACCGAATAGGAAGCCGGATAAAATGGGCCGGGCACTTAAAAATTTGATTTTAGGAAAAGCAAAGAAATAAATAACGGCTAAAACATAAGCCACTACAAAATGGAAAAAGATCCCGGCAATAACTGTTGGTGTGCCGCCAGTAAAGGCAGCTGCACCGTATGCTCCGCTGGCAATCCATTGCATTACCTGGGATGGGGTTAATTTATACCAGGCATGCAAAACTATAATGGCTGCTATACCATCTAAAATGCCGGCTACCAAGCCGGACCATAAAATTGTTTTAAAACCTGCAGCAGGTTTTGAGGATTCGACTGTTTGATTTTTTGTTGGCATGATTAAAGTTTAATTTAAAAAAACACTACTGACCGGTCTGTTATTTAAAATCGAAAGTATTGCTGAAAAACCGGACTTCTATTTACGCTGTGTCATATTCGGGCCTTTGCTTTATGGCACAACATACAGACTTGTAGGTTTTATGATTATACCCTTATATTCGTTATATGAAAAAGAGCAAGGCGCGGGATAAGATTGTTGAAACGGCATTGAGGCTGTTTTACCGGCAAGGCTGTGTTGCTACAGGAATAAACCAGATCATAAAAGAATCGGGCGTTGCCAAAACCACCCTTTATGAACATTTTCATTCAAAAGAGGACCTGCTGGTTGAATACATGACCAACATAAGCGACCAAACCGATAGCTGGCTGAAAGCGGAAGCGGATAAGTTTGATAACCCCAAAGAAAAAGTAATGGCCTTATTTGATTTCCTGGCCGTACTTTCATCACGTGCTGATTATTGCGGATGCAGTTTTTTGAATCTGGTTTCAGACATCCCATTTGACAGTGGCAGGGCAAACGCAATTATTAAGAAACAAAAAGATAACGTAAGGGCATTGTTTGCCGAAATCCTGAAGCCCATAAAAAAAGAACAATTGGCTGATGAATTATATATGCTTTTTGATGGCGCATTAATTACCAACAAGGTGCATGGCGGGGCCTGGCCGGTACAAACTGCTAAAAATATTGCTGAGAAATTAATATAACTTTCGCTCGCTAATGAAACTAACAATTACAGATCAAAAAACCGGGGGCGATTTGCTGCTTTTTAGCGGTGAACAAAACTTCGACCGCCTTTTTTATTCGCGCGATAAGGAAAAGAAATACTTTACCATAGCCTGGAACCACGGCGAAAAGCAAACCATAACCATTGATGGCGTAGCGCATGATTTTATGCCGCATACCATTATCCCGCTCATGTTCAACCAGTCGTTTTATTTTGAACGCGCTGCAGATGTTGTGGCCTGGCAATTTAACAGGGAATTTTATTGCATTATTGATCATGATGCCGAAGTAAGCTGCGTTGGCTTTTTATTTGGCATGGGCGATCAGTTGTTTATCAGCCTTGATGATCCGGCGCAATATAAGCTGAAGCTGCTGCTTAACGTTTTTATTGAAGAGCTAAACACACGTGATAACATTCAAAACGACATGCTGATTATGCTGTTAAAACGCCTTATTATTACCATAACCAGGCTGGCAAGATCAAAATATATCCCAGACCCTAAACTGCACGATCAACGGCTGGACGTATTCCGCAAATTTAATATTTTTGTTGAGGGTCATTTCCGTACAGAGCATTCTGTAAACTATTATGCAAGGCTTTTAAATAAATCGCCAAAAACATTATCGAATATTTTTTCGCTGTATAATAGCAAAACACCGCTACAGGTTATCCAGGAGCGAATTGTAATAGAGGCCAAAAGGCTGCTCTACTATACCAGAAAGTCGGTTAAACAAATTACCTATGAGCTGGGCTTTGAGGACCCTGCCTACTTTAGTAACTTCTTCAAAAAACACACCTCGTTATCGCCTTTGGAATTCAGAAGCAGCAAGGAAATTGTGCTCGATGGGAAATAATTACAACTCTTCGGGAAGTATGTCCATTATTGGGCGGTAGTTTAAGGGGCATCTTTGTATCGTTGAATCAAACATAAAACATCAACATACAACAAATGAAAACCTCAGCACTAAAAAACACATTAAGAAGCGGCCTGTTGGCCGTAGTAATTGCAACAGCAGCCTTATTTGGTTCAGTTTCGGCAACCCAGGCACAAACCGTTAAAAATATAGTATTGGTGCATGGCGCCTTTGCCGATGGCTCAGGATGGAAAGGAGTTTATACCATACTTACCAAAAAAGGCTATCATGTAACCATTGTTCAAAACCCTTTAAGCTCACTGGAAGATGATGCCGCCGCAACAAAAGTTGTATTAGACAACCAGGACGGGCCAACCATACTGGTAGGCCACTCATGGGGCGGTGTTGTAATTACCGAAGCAGGAAATCATCCAAAAGTTGCCGGCCTTGTTTACGTAGCAGCATTTCAGCCTGATAATGGCGAAACCGCCCTGCAATGGTTCCAGACTGCCCCTCCGGCACCTGAAAATGGTGTTTTGCCTCCAAACGATAAAGGCATAGTTTACTATGACAAAACCAAATTTCATGCAGGTTTTGCTGGTGACCTTAGCGTTGAAGAAGCAGATTTTATGTACGCGTCACAAGGCGCGTTTGCTGCCAAATGTTTTGTAAGCCCAATTACCCATGCAGCTTGGAGAGATAAACCAACTTATGGCATTGTAGCTACAGAAGATAAAAGCATAAACCCTGATATTGAACGTGCCATGTACAAACGTTCAAACACAAAAGTTACCGAAATAAAAGGAAGCCACGTAGTGTTTATATCGCAACCGGAAGCAGTTGCCAAAGTAATTATTGCCGCTGCTGAAAACGCAACGAAAGGGAAATAAGTTCCTGATTTGTATTGTTTGAAGTCTGCATACCTGTTGAGGTGTGCGGACTTTTTGCATTCACTGCTTTTAGCTTAGTTGTTCAACCGGCAAATCAACAACCGTTGTTGCCTGGTTAAAAAAGTCTTTTGTAAGTGAGGTAATATTTCTTTTTAGTTTTGCTCCCTGTTTTTTTAACTCTGCCACCATTGCTTTGTCTCCTGAATAAAATTCTATTGCCAGCGCGTTATCATGCCAGTCGCCAATTACTGTTTGCACCTGGTGCATATAATCAGTATTAAATCCAATAGCCAGGCCAGAACGGACCAGCTTATGGTTGTACACTAAATTTTTAACCTGTTTACGGCAGTTATGCAAATCCTCGTTAAATTTAAGGTTTGTTAAGGTGTCCGATATGTACTGCAGCAAGTTTTGATAAAACAGGCTGGTGTGCACATTACTTATTGATCTTATTTTCCCTTTAATTGTTTCATGTGCATCCTTTATTTTTTTGAGATACTTAACCTGCTTTGATCTAAGCTTATTAGTTGCATCTATCTGCAATTCACGCTGGCTGCTTATAAAAACAGTATTGCCAGTTTGATGTTCCTTTGCCAATTCCTGGTTTATAAATGCATTCCTGATTTCGCCGGCCTTTTTAAAGATCTTTTTCACAGGCTTAAAGTATGGCGCCAGGCCGGGATGATGATTACTGCTGTCTGACAAGAGCAAAAAGGCATGTAGTTTTTTAACCTGCACCCTAAAACGATGCAGATCTTCCTGGTTCTCTTTTTTAAAAAAAGCAAGGAGGCTGCATTTCATCTGCTCCCACTCTTTATCAAAATATTTCTTTTCTTCCTTTTTTTTCATGCAGGGTTAATATTAAAACACTGTTGTTTAAATTAAGTTTTTGGGGTTGAGTCTGTTTAAATCTGATCAAAATATCTGTTATGGCGATTTTTAAGTGGAAGTTTATGTTGTTTTGTGCGGACACTTCTTCATAGAGCCATAGGCTCGGAATATTTTGTAACGATGGGTTTTAACCCATCGCAGATAAAACTCACCAAATAAAGTGCCATAGGCACGGCCAATATGGCACAAATGGATCGAACATACTGTTCTTTCTGTTATTCTTTATATCTTCAACGGATTAAAATCCGTTGTTACAATATTTGCCGGAGCTACGCCCCTGTTTAAATAAACAATAAAAGAAAGAATACCCACACTATCCGTCATTGAGCCGCAAAATTTAAACGGTCTTTTATATTTAATTCACGTAAAACAACAGATCATTCGCAGACGGGGATATTATTATTTAAAGTTTTGTTAAACTTTCTGTTTTCAAAATAATATGTACTTTGGTTGATAGTTTATCACCTTTGGTAAACGTAAGCTATGAAAAAAGGGGTCAAAACCGCCTTCATGTAATTTTTTTCCTGTAAAATGATATCGAACCTTTCATTTAAAAAAATCCTTCCGGCTGTTTTACTGCTGATGCTGCCTGCTATTTTCTCAATGGGCCAGGATAAAGCAATTACAATAAACATTGATCTTTCAAAAACCCATCAAACCATAAGTAATTTCGGAGCTTCCGATGCCTGGTCGTGCCAGTTCATCGGGAAATGGCCCGATGAAAAAAGAAATAAAATTGCCGACCTGCTTTTTAGCAGCGATACCCTGGCTAATGGATCAGCTAAAGGGATTGCTTTATCGCTATGGCGCTTCAATATTGGTGCCGGGAGCGCAGAGCATGGCCCGCAAAGCGGCATTAAAGATGAATGGCGCCGGGCAGAGTCATTTTTAAACACAGACGGGACCTATAACTGGCAAAAGCAAACCGGACAAATCTGGTTTTTAAAGGCTGCCAAACAACGGGGTGTAAAGCAGTTTTTGGGCTTTAGTAATAGTCCGCCGGTACAGCTTACCGTAAATGGCAAGGCTTATGCCAGTGGTGGGAAAACAAATATCACGGCTGATAAATACGATGCATTTGCCGCTTACCTGGCCGATGTTGTAAAAGGCGTTGAGCGGGTAAGTAAGGTGCGATTTAATTACATAAGCCCGGTTAATGAACCGCAATGGGGTTGGAGCGATGGCGGACAGGAAGGCTGCCCCTATACCAATAATGAAATTGCGGGCCTGGTAAAAAGTATTAATGCCTCGTTTGTTAAAGCGCATATCAAATCTCAAATATTGGTAGCTGAGGCGGGGAGCATTAATTACCTGTTAGCCGCAAGTGAAAAATCGGGGAAAGGGAACCAGGTAAATGATTTTTTTAAACCGGGTTCGCCCGATTATATCGGCGATCTGCAAAATGTAAGCAAAACAATTGCCGCGCATAGCTATTTTACTACCTCACCAATTGCAGCTGCCCTAAAAACGCGCAATGCACTTGCTGAGAGCATAGCTGCCATACCTGGCTTGTGTTTCTGGCAGTCGGAGTATTGTATTTTAGGGGATAACGCGGGCGAGATAAATGGCGATAAACGCGACCTGGGCATTAATGCCGCCCTGTATCTTGCTAAGGTTATCCATACTGATCTTACAGTTGGAAATGCCTCCGCATGGCAATGGTGGACAGCAATATCAGCCTATGATTATAAAGACGGACTTATTTACGTTGATAAAAATAAAACCGACGGTAATTACTCTGCCAGCAAAATGCTTTGGGCAATGGGCAATTACAGCCGCTTTGTAAGGCCCGGCGCCATAAGGGTTGATGCAGATGCCACCGGTGGACAGGATTCAAAAAGCCCCTTGCTTGTTTCGGCATTTAAAGATGGGAAAGATCTCACTACTATCATTATAAATAATAGCGCTGAGGATGCATTTATCCATTTAAACATCGGTAACGGAAAAGTTGGGTTTATACGGGCCTACACCACCTCACAAACAGCTGATCTGGAACCCGGAAAAATTACTGCTGTTAAAAGTTCAATATTAATACCCGCCAGCTCGGTAATAACATTAACGGGGGTAATTGAGTGATGATAGTTTTATCGGCAAAAATTAAAGAGCACTATTGCCTAT
>JAQBOS010000584.1 GCA_028287925.1 Mucilaginibacter sp.
CAATACATAGCCACCCAACACAATTGCGAAGCCGGACTGATCTTCAATTCAGGTTATGATGCTAACCTGGGTTTATTTTCATCCCTTCCCCAACGCGGCGATACCATAATTTTAGATGAGTTGGTACATGCCTCAATAATTGACGGCGCGCGTTTAAGCTTTGCAAACAGGTATACCTTTAAACATAATGACCTGCTCAGCCTTGAAGATAAACTAAAACAGGCCAAAGGCAATTGCTATGTGGTCATTGAAAGCGTGTACTCAATGGATGGTGATACGCCGCCAATAGCTGATATAGCTGCGATAGTTGAAAAATACAGCGCCAATTTAATTGTAGATGAAGCACATGCCGTAGGTTTATACGGATTTGGCCTGGTTGACAAGCACTTGCAAAGCAAGGTTTTTGCAAGGATAGTAACCTTCGGAAAAGCTTTGGGCTGCCATGGGGCAATAATATTAGGCAGTAACCTGTTGCGCCAATACCTTATAAACTTTGCCCGGCCGTTTATTTATACTACTGCGGCTGCGCATCATCAAATAGCATCTGTAAAAATGGCTTATCTGCATTTACAGGATTCAGCAAATGAAATTACAAAGCTTGGAAGCAATATCCGCCTATTTAAACAAAACCTAAACAATGCTTCAGCATACCCGCTGATTGATAGTAACAGCGCAATCCAATGCATCGTATTAATGAGCAATGAAAAGGCAAAAGAAGTTGCAGGGCAGCTGCAAAGCATCGGTCTGGATGTACGCCCAATCCTGAGCCCAACTGTTGCACAGGGTAGCGAACGCATAAGGATATGCCTGCATTCATTCAACACAGAAAAAGAGATTATTTTATTAACCAATACCATAAATACATTAATAAATGCCGAATAGAACTATATTTATTACAGGAATTGGAACCGGGATAGGTAAAACCATTGTATCGGCAGCTTTGGTTGAAAAACTGAAAGCCGATTACTGGAAGCCCGTTCAGTCTGGCGACCTGGATAACAGCGATACCATTAAAGTAAGAAGTTTAATAACCAATACCACATCAGTTTTTCACCCTGAAGCCTACAGGCTTACCCAGCCATTTTCACCGCATAAATCAGCCGCTATTGACGGCATAAGCATCGACAAGAACAAGATCATTATTCCCGACACTGATAACACCTTAATAATTGAAGGCGCCGGTGGCTTGATGGTTCCGTTAAAAGACAATTTTTTAATGATCGACCTCATTAAACAATTAAATGCAGAGGTGATCCTGGTTTCACAGAATTATTTGGGCAGCATTAATCATACGCTTCTGTCGATAGATGCGTTAAAAAATCACAATATCCCCATAAAAGGAATTGTGTTTAATGGCTTAAAAGATATTTACTCCAAAGAATTCATTTTAGACTATAGCGGGGTTGAACTGCTTGGCCATGTGCCGGAATACGCGATCATCAACAAAAAAAACATAATTGATGCGGGGAATTATGTTGAATTGTGATTTAGTCGAAAAAGTCCGGAAGAAATATTCGTGTAACTTTACAGTCTAAAAAACTCAATCAACTCAATCAACTCAATCAACTCAATCAAACTTAATCAACCAATAACCACCATGAACAACATTACAGTAATAGGTTCCGGAACAATGGGCAACGGAATTGCACACACTTTTGCACAGCATGGATTTAAGGTTGCTTTGGTTGATATAAACCAGGATGCACTGAACCGGGCTATACAAACCATAACTGGCAACCTTGACAGGCAGGTAAAAAAAGGCACTATTGATGAGCAGGTAAAATCGACCACCTTAAGTAATATAACTACCTTCACGGACCTGAAAACAGCCGCAGCAAATGCCGACCTGGTAATTGAAGCAGCTACCGAGAACCGCGAGATCAAGCTAAACCTTTTTAAACAGCTAGGCGATTATTGTAAAGATGGCGCAATACTGGCATCAAACACTTCATCAATATCTATAACACAAATTGCATCGGTTACAAAAGCCCCGGGCAATGTAATAGGGATGCATTTTATGAACCCGGTACCGGTTATGAAACTGGTGGAGGTGATCCGTGGGTATGCAACAACCGATGATGTTACCGCTACTATCATGGAGCTCTCAAAAAAGCTTAACAAAGTTCCGGTTGAGGTAAATGATTATCCGGGTTTTGTAGCCAACCGCATCCTGATGCCGATGATCAATGAGGCCATTTACACCTTATTTGAAGGCGTAGCCGGTGTTGAAGAGATTGATACCGTTATGAAATTAGGCATGGCTCATCCAATGGGTCCGCTGCAATTGGCAGATTTTATTGGGCTTGATGTTTGCCTGGCAATATTAAACGTATTATATAACGGTTTCGGCAACCAGAAGTATGCGCCTTGCCCTTTATTGGTTAATATGGTAACTGCAGGCCACACCGGCGTAAAATCGGGCAGCGGGTTTTATAAATACACACCGGGAAGCAAAGATTTAGTTATTGCTGATAAGTTCATACGCTAACAAACTTACGAAGTTTTGAAAACTTCGTAAGTTTTCTTATCATTTCACCTAACCTCTAACCGCCAAATCAAGCGTCTACGCTTGATTTACGAACATTGCAAGCGTCCACGCTTGCGAAATAAAACTGCAATTCCAACTATTTTAACGTTAGCGTAGACGCTAACAATTTTTCACATTCAAGTGTGGACACTTGAACGGGCGGGAATGCGAGACCCTGCGGGAACGATAGCGTTCCATTTTTACAGCGGAACGGGGTGGAACGCAGTGAAACATGTTGATTATCAGTATGTTTCACTTTTTATCAGCGAATAATAAATGTAAGTAGCTGATAATCAAATGCTATGAAATTGATACTTTCTAATGAATCGATGTAATTTATTTATAATCAGCGTGTTCCAATTTTCGAGTTGATTAAAATTTGTCTCGTCCTGAAAAAGTTTACACTTTTTAATGATTAATCCTGATTTGAGTTTACAAACTCACGTCTTATTAATGATTTCTTCCCGACTTCCGGACTTTACCGACTTTCGGACTCAAAAAATTAAACCTTTTTTCTTACCGTTTGTCTTACATGGTATCTGTTTATTTTATAATTCATAACCAATGAAAACAATATCAAAATTAGGATTAATGGCCGCTTTAGGTGGCTCTTTATTCCTATCAGCCTGTGAAGGCAGCTATTATGTGGCTGAGCAGCCTGTTGAACCTGTTTATGAAAGGCCGGTTGCTCCCTACGCAAATGCGGTGTGGATTGATGGCGACTGGGGATATAGCGGTGGAAGATATGTTTACCGCAGAGGCTATTGGGCAAGGCCAAGAGCCGGGCGTGCATATGTACGCGGCGGATGGGCACACACCAACCGTGGTTATGCCTGGCGCAAAGGGCACTGGAGGTAGAAGAAGTTTGCAGTGAGCAGTTTTCAGTAGGCAGTTGTTTAACTGATACCTACTGAAAACTGCTCACTAATAACTGCCACCTTCAAATTACATTCTCTCAGGTACCTCAATCCCCAGCAACTTCATTGCCTTATTGATCACTTTACCTGATGCGGCCGAAAGTTGCAGCCTGAATTGTTTAACAGCCTCGTCTTCAACCTGTATTATCGGGCATACCTGGTAAAATTTATTATAGGTTTTTGCCAGCTCATATACATAATTAGCAACAATAGCCGGGCTATATCCTTCGGCCGCGGTTTGTATAATTACCGGAAATTGTGTTAAAGTCAAAATTAAATCAAGTTCTTCAGCGGCAAGCTTATCAACAGTAACATTGTTATTAGTAATCTTCGCTTTTCTTAAAACTGATTTTATTCGCGCATGAGTATACTGAATGAATGGCCCTGTATGCCCTTCTAATTCTACTGACTCCGCGGGATCAAACAACAGCCGCTTTTTCGGGTCCACTTTTAGCAAGAAATATTTTAAAGCCCCCATTCCAATCATATGAAATAATTGCTGCTTTTCTTCTTCGCCAAACTCGTTTATTTTGCCCTTTGCTTCCGTTTGCTCTTTGGCCTTTTGCTCCATTTCCTCCATCAGGTCATCCGCATCCACAACCGTACCCTCTCGCGATTTCATTTTACCTGATGGCAGGTCGACCATGCCATATGATAAATGATACAGCCCGTCTGCCCCATCCTTACCAAGTTTTTTAAGGATAGTGAACAATACCTTGAAGTGATAATCCTGCTCATTCCCTACCACATAGATAGATTTATCCATGTGATAGTCATTATACTTTAGCTGTGCAGTACCCATATCCTGGGTCATGTAAACGGATGTACCGTCTGAACGGAGCACCAGCTTTTCATCCAGTCCTTCAGAAGTAAGATCTATCCAAACAGAGCCATCGTCTTTTTTAAAGAAAACACCTTTTTCAAGCCCTTCGTCAACAATATCCTTCCCTAATAAATAGGTGTCAGATTCATAGTAGAATTTATCAAAGGTTACCCCAAGTTTTCTATAGGTTTCGGCAAAACCGGTGTAAACCCATGTGTTCATGGTTTTCCAAAGGCTTATAACAGCTTCATTGCCTGCTTCCCATTGCTGCAGCATTTCCTGGGCCTCTTTTATAATAGGCGCATTCTTTTTTGCTTCATCCTCCGTTTGCCCGGCTGCCTTTAGCTCTTCAATCTGCTTTTTATATTCTTTATCAAAGATCACATAGTATTTACCAACCAAATGATCGCCCTTCATACCTGTCGACTCCGGCGTTTCGCCATTCCCAAACCTTTGCCAGGCCAGCATTGATTTGCAGATATGGATGCCCCGGTCATTTACCAGGTTTGATTTTATAACCTCGTAACCTGCAGCAGCCAAAATTTCAGCAACTGAAAAGCCGAGTAAATTATTACGCACATGCCCTAAATGCAATGGCTTGTTTGTATTGGGTGATGAATATTCAACCATTACCCTTTTGCCGTTTGGCTCAGCAACAGCAAAGCCCTTGGATAGGATATCATTATAAAGCTGATCAATCCAATAAGCATCAGTAATTGATAAATTCAGGAAGCCTTTGATCACGTTAAAAGCGGAAACTTCTTTCAGGTCATTTTGTATAAATTCTCCTATCTCGTTCCCGGTTTGCTCAGGTGATTTTTTAGAAAATTTAGTGAATGGAAAAGTAACTATGGTAACCTGCCCTTCAAACTCCTTACGGGTTTCCTGCAGGTTTATATCGGCAGCGGTAATATCAGTATTATATAAATGTTTAACGGCTTTAACAGTAGCTTCTGTAATAAAATTCATGGTGCAAAAATACAGATTTTAGTCCGAAAGTCGGGAAAGTCAGTAAAGTCCGAAAGACTATAATTGGAGAGTAGCTGTTTATCTATGCTTAAATTATCTTTCGGACTTCCGGACTTTCGGACTTTCCCGACTAATCTCACTACATTTGTCCCTTCTATAACCCATTTATGACACTTAACAACAGCGAATTTAAATTAGATGTAACATCCGAAATTGGAAACCTGCGCGCATTACTAATCCACAGTCCTGACAACGGCTTGGGCAAGGTAGTACCATCAAAAGCACAAGACTGGCTTTTTGAGGATATTGTACACCTGGATACCATGCGTAAAAATGAATATGATTACTACATTAAGCTGTTAATGTATTTTTTAGATCCTGATAAGATAAAAGGCAAACTTGCACAGATTGATGCTGAAGAAAGTAACCGGTCGTTTTATAAGCCCGATGATAAAGACTTCCACTCATCAAACAGGGTAATAGAGATCCAGACCCTGCTGGAAGACATTTTGCATGATGCCGATATCCGTAAAAAACTTGTTGCGGCGGTTTGCGCCATTGAAGGCTGTAATTATCGCCTGCAAACGCAGCTGATAGATACCGAACCCGCTGAGCTTGCCAAGACCATTATCTCCGGCTCGTTAAATAAAGACGAGATGATATTTGCCCCTATCCCTAACCTTATATTTTCGAGGGATATAGGCATCGCAATAAATAATTTCATGTTGCTTAATAAGCCTGCAAAAAAGGCCAGGGCGCGCGAAACATTAATAATGCGGTATATCTTTTTCAATCACCCGCTTTTTGCTTCCTATCGCAATAATATACTGGAGATCCCCGAAACTGTACAGCACTTTTTACGCCCCGGCGAGGATAACGACCAGAAAACCACCTTAGAGGGCGGTGATGTAATGATGGTGAGTCCGCAGCACCTAATAATTGGCTGCAGTGAACGTACATCTGCAAGCGGAGCTAATGAGGCTATAAAGCTGCTGTTTAAAAATGACGTAGTTAAAAAAGTAACCATTGTAAAAATTCCGCATAAGCGGGATTATATGCACATTGATACCATTTTTACCCAGGTAAAACGCAATATGTGGGTTTTACTACGCTCGCTGGCTGTTACGGAAACCCCGGAAGAACTGGACGAACCAATTTCCTGGTTTACCGATAAAAAAAGCAAGGATAAGGTTGAAATTGTTCAGTTCAGGAAAGATAAAAAAACAAAAACGTTTAACTGTATTGAAGACCTGCTGGCTGATGTAAGCGAAAGAGACCTGGAAAGCAAGGATAAAACCCAGTTTGTTTATTCAGGTGGTGACATCTTCCCATACAATTCGCGCGAACAATGGACAGACTCCTGTAACCTGCTTGCCATAAAAGAAGGCGTAGTTTTGGGGTACGACCGTAATGATAAAACAGTAGAAGCATTTAAAGAAAAAGGCTTCACCATAATAAAAGTTGCCGACCTGCTAAAGCAATTTGAAAGCGGCGAGCTTACCCCTGAGAGCATGACTGATACATTGATCCTGATGCCATCAGCTGAGCTTTCACGAGCCCGCGGCGGCTTCCATTGTATGAGCATGCCGTTGCAAAGAGATGCGATATTGTAGTCATTGGTCATTGTGTCATTAGTCATTGAATGATGGTAAAAATGTATAATTGACTTAATGATAAATGACCAATGACAGCGAAGCGAAATGACTAATGACTAATGACCAATGACTAACACCCAATCCACCTCACACATATTAATGATCCGGCCTGTAAACTTTGGCTTTAACGAGGAAACTGCCGGGAGTAACGCATTCCAAAACAGGAACGCCAACAAAGATGGTGTAAATGAAAAGGCACAACAGGAGTTTGACCGGATGGTGAACACACTGTGCAGCAATGGCGTCGATGTAACCGTTATTGACGATACGCATGAACCGTACACACCGGATTCCATCTTCCCGAATAATTGGGTATCATTTCACGATAATGGCGAGATCTTCTTATACCCCATGCAGGCCGAAAACCGCCGCCTGGAACGTCGCGAAGATATTATTGCTAAACTGGAAGACAACTTTGCGGTAAAGCATATTATAGACCTGAGCCGCTTTGAGGTGGAAGATAAGTTTTTAGAAGGCACCGGTAGCATGGTGCTCGATAGGGTGAATAAAATCGCATACGCCTGCCTTTCACCGCGCACCAATCGCGAGGTATTGGATCTATTTTGCGAGCAAGCCGGTTATACCGCCATTAGCTTTGATGCGATTGATGAAAAAGGAAAAGCAATCTACCATACCAACGTGTTAATGTGTGTGGGAAGCAGTTTCGCAGTTATTTGTTTGGATAGCATCCCTAACCCACATGAGCGGATAGTTGTTAAAGAATCTCTCTTATCAACCCAAAAAGAAATAGTAGACATCTCTTTTGACCAGATGAACCAATTTGCAGGCAATATGCTGGAAGTAAAAAATGCAGAAGATGAAACGTTGATAGTGATGAGTAAAAATGCTTTCACTACGTTGGATGACAATCAGAAAACCTCGCTTGAAAAATACGGTAAGCTTATTTACTCAGATATAAACACCATTGAAACCAATGGTGGCGGAAGTGCGCGTTGTATGATGGCCGAGGTGCATTTGCCGGAAGGCGCTTAAATTAAAACGCGTCTTGTCACACAAATTATCCTGAACGGGAGGTGGGTGTCACCCTGAGTAATCTATTTTTGCGCGCAAACAATCGCATTGAAAATGACATTTTATAAATATCTCATTTTCAGTAAATTGAATACTGTGTCATTGGCAGCTCCGTCGAAGGGCGACGTGCGTAGTGGCCTTTCCGCGTGCTAAGCATGGTGCTTAGGCCTTTGCCCGCATGCTTCGACGGGGCTCAGCATGACAGCCCATGTTTATCCTTCCCTCCTCCCTTTAAACCTATTGCTTCAGCTCAAATCATAAGCCATATCGGGTACCTTTTCAACCCCATAATCTTTCACTTTTATAGTAGTAGCTACCTTCATCGGCATTTCTATCATCATATTTTTCCATGGCGTGTGCGGTAGGATCTTCCAGATTTGCCGGCTCATCCATAGCTTGAACCTGGTTGTCGGCACAAACCATTCTGCGCCTTCTGCCATTTTTTGGGCGGCTGTTACAAAGGGTCTCATTTTTTCTTCGTATCGCGCAAAAGCTATTGAATAGTCGCCATCGGCTTCTTTAAGCTCGCCGGCCAGGATATAGGCTCCTGTTACGGCCATGCTGGTACCCATACCCGACATCGGCGAGGCGCAATACCCTGCATCGCCCAATAATGCGATGCGATCATTCGACCACCTGTCCATCCGGACCTGGCTTACCGAATCAAAATAGAAATCTGTTGCATCATCCATATGTTGCAGCATCTGCGGGATCTGCCATTGCTCACCTGCGAACTTCTCACGGATGATCTGTTTTTGCGCGTTGATATCACGATAATTGTAATCAAATTTGGGCGACGTAAAATAAAATCCGGCCTGGGCTTTGGTGTCCTTCCGCACGCTAAACAGGCCTGTTCGCTTACCTAAAGTGCCGTAATAAAGGCCTGCCATATCTTTTAGATCCATAAAGTTGGGTGTGGTGAACACAGCTAAGTAGATTCCTAAATGATGGTGAAACTTTTGTTCGTCGCCAAAAGCAAGCGCCCTCACGTTTGAGTGCAGGCCATCGGCGCCAATCATGAGGTCAAATTTACGCGACTCGCCATTGCTAAAGGCCACCTCAACGCCATTAGAAGTTTGCTGCATGCTGCTGATGGAGTTATCAAAAATATATTCCGTATTTTCCTTTGTGGCTTCGTAAAATACATTGGCTAAATCGCCTCTTAAAATTTCCAGCTCGCCGCTGGTAAAGCCGTCGGGCATGCTGGCAAGTTTCTTGTTATTTTTATCAACAATGGTGATCTTCCCGGCCCTTGTTTCATGCTTTTTTATTTCTTTTACCAGATCCATTTTTTCCAGCACTTCCATGGCCACACCACGGAAATCTATAGCATAGCCCCCCTGCCTTATTGCCGGCGCCCGTTCAATAATTGTTGGCTTAAACCCGTACCTGCTTAACCAAAAAGCCAGTGCAGGGCCTGCAACGCTGGCTCCGGATATTAATATAGTTTTGGTTTTCATATTGTCGATATTATGCTACAAAACTAGCTGCCACAAAAAAAATCACAATCCCAATCCAGTGAAAGGCCAGGTTAATTCGGTAAAACACCGGCATTAGGCGATAAACAAAAATTTACATCAACAATACAGCATTTGTTGTGTTTAAAAATTACATTTGCCAAAATTTTAATAAATGCAGAGTTACGAAGAGTTTCTTGACCTGAGTGTAGGTTTCCCGCAGGATGGTTTTGAGATAATTGAGGATGAACTTTATTTTCATGACCTCAATTTAATGGAGATGATTGAAACGTATGGCACGCCCCTGCGTTTTACCTACCTTCCAATAATTTCGAAAAAGATCCAGCAGGCAAAACTGCTGTTTCAGCAGGCTATAGTTAAAAACAATTATCGCGGCAGCTATAAATATTGCTATTGTACCAAGAGCTCGCATTTTAAGCATATTGTTGAAGAAGCGCTTAAAAACGAGATCCACCTGGAAACATCATCGGCTTTTGATATGCCAATGATTGACGCGTTGGAGAAAAAAGGCGCAGTAAGCAAGGATGTAACGGTAATATGTAACGGGTTCAAAACCTTTCAGTATAAAACCTATATTATTGATATGCTGCATGATGGCTTTAAAAACATCATCCCCGTATTGGATAATAAGGAAGAATTTAACTTGTATGATGACGAGA
>JAQBOS010000624.1 GCA_028287925.1 Mucilaginibacter sp.
AATTACCCTGGCTGATGCTAATAAAATAGTAAAATATATTCTTACGTTGAACTCAAAGAGTCCCCCGGTTATCTCAAAATAAGCATGAATAGTAATAGAAAATAAAACATCATACAAACGTTCACTAAAACTTAAAACAACATGGAAAAAAGAAGATCTGTTTTGAAAACAATGCTGGCCTCGGTAGTCGGGTTATCAGTATTCGGAATAAGCAAAGATGCAATAGCAGCACCTGCTGATGAAAAGGTAGCAAACAATGTAACAACATTCCAGGATGTACCATTATTTTCCGGTTCAACCAAACTGGGTAATATGGTTTTTATTGCCGGTAAAGGTGCGCATGTTGAGCCGTTTGAAATTAAGGCCCACACTGAAATTGTGTTGAAAGAGCTGGAAAAAGAGCTGATAAAGGCCGGTTCCTCTATGGAAAAAGTACTTAAAGTAGGCGTATTCCTGAATGATATTGCAGACTACCAGGGCATGAATGAGGTTTATAAAGGCCGCTTTGGCAAAAACCCGCCGGTACGTACCACTGTTGCTGTAGCCAAAGGAGGCGTACCGGGCAACTCATTGGTAGAAATGGATTGTATTGCTTACATATAAACAAAATTGAAATGAAACGCAGAGATATATTAAAAGGCCTTACCCTATTGCCATTGGCAAGCGGCCTGGTGAGCAAGGCAGCCTCTATGGGAGAAACCACCTCACGCCCGTTAAAAGCACCGGGGCGCGACCTGTTTAAAGAGCTCGGCGTTACACCGGTAATTAATGCATCGGTAACCATGACTTTTTTATCAGGCTCGCTAATGCTTCCTGAAGTATTGGAGGCGATTAATTCAACTTCGCACGATTTCGCCGATATGTACCAGCTCCAGGATAAAGTAGGCGCTAAAATTGCCGAAATGCTGCAGGTGGAATCGGCCATGGTTACTTCGGGTGCGGCATGTGCCATATTGCTGAGCACCGCTGCCGCCATAACCGGCACAGATCCTGAAAAGATCAAACTATTGCCAAACCTGCCCGGGCCGAGGCCGGAGGTGATCATGCAAAAAACGCACAGGTACCTTTTTGACCAGGCCGTAACCACAACCGGCGCTAAAATTATTGAGGTTGAAGGGGCCGAAGAAATGGAAAAAGCCATTAATGAAAAAACAGTAATGGCATTGTTCTTTAATGCGGCAGGTAAAAGCAGCATTTCGCACAGCGATTTTGTAGCAGTTGCCAAAAAGCACAAGATTCCTACACTTTTAGATGCTGCTGCAGATGTGCCGCCTGTGGAAAACCTGTTTAAGTTTCAGAAAATAGGTTTCGACCTGGTGACTTTTTCGGGTGGAAAAATGATCCGTGGCCCTCAAAGCGCGGGCCTGCTTTTTGGGCGTAAAGACCTGATCACTGCTGCCCGCCTTAATCATAGCCCTAACGAAGCGCCTATTGGCAGGCCCATGAAGGTAAATAAGGAAGAAATGTTTGGCATGTATGCCGCCCTGAAGGCTTATATTGAAAGAGACCATAAAAAAGAATGGGAAGACTGGCTTCAGCGCACCAAACATATCGGCGCTCAGCTGGAAAGCTTACCAGGTGTTAAAACCGAAACTGTAGTTGACCCTGGGCCAGCCAATGCTTTTCCAAGCCTGAACGTAACCTGGGATCAAAATAAAATTAAAATTAAACCTAAAGAGGTGGTGAAGGCACTGAAAGCCGGTACGCCAAGTATTGTTGCTAACGGGAGGGAAGATCATTTGACCATTGGTGTAGTGCTTTTGCGGCCGGACCAGGTTGATGTTGTAGCAGGGAGAGTAAAATCTATATTACAACAGGCTACCTAACAATGTTTTATACTTATTATTGGTAAGCCGGAATTATAAACCATAATATTTGATCGTGAATTAATTATTGATTTCAAAATGCTAAAAACCTATTTCCTATTGCTGATCCTTTCTGGCATGCTCAGCCAGGTGTCTATGGCACAATCGTATGATATTGTGATCAAAGGCGGTCATATAATCGACCCTAAAAATGACATAGATGCTGTTATGGACATCGCTGTTAACAGTGGTAAAATAGCCCTTATCTCAAAAAACATCGACCCAAAACAAGGGATCCAGGTAGTTGATGCCAAAGGGATGTATGTTACACCCGGGTTAATTGATATTCACACGCATGATTTTTATGGTACCCAGCCGGATCATCAATATGAGGACGGAAACCTGGGCATATCCCCTGATGGTTTTACTTTCAGAAACGGCGTAACCACTGTTGTTGATGCCGGCAGCTCAGGCTGGCGGACATTCCCCACTTTTAAAGCACAAACCATCGATGTTTCAAAAACCCGGGTATTGGCGCTTTTAAATATTGTTGGCGAGGGGATGCGCGGCGGTTACGAGCAGAATGTTAACGATATGGACCCAAAGATGACTGCCCTGGTTGCCAAAAGATATAGGGACATTGTTGTAGGCATTAAATTGGCTCATTACGAAGGACACGACTGGACGCCTGCCGACCGGGCGGTAGAAGCCGGCACCCTTGCTGGCGGGATCCCGGTTATGATTGATTTCGGCGGGAGCAATCCACCCCTGTCAATTGAAGAGTTGTTTATGAAACATCTGCGTCCGGGCGATATTTTCACCCATTGTTTTGGTCAGCTGGGCAGTCGCGAGTATTTGGTAGACCTGCAAACCAACAAGGTAAAGCCTTTTGTTTATGAAGCCAGGAAACGCGGGATTATTTTTGACGTGGGTTACGGGGGGATCAGCTTTGCTTATTCGCAGGCATTGCCCGCGATG
>JAQBOS010000631.1 GCA_028287925.1 Mucilaginibacter sp.
AAATACAATCAAGAATACGTTTATAATGATAGAAACTAAGAAGTCGCTTTTTGATAACCTCCAGAACTTTTTCGGGTTCGATAATTTTAAGGGGGAGCAGGAATCGATCATAACTAATATACTGGCGGGTAACGACACATTTGTGATTATGCCAACAGGTGGTGGGAAGTCCATGTGTTACCAATTACCGGCATTGATGAGCGAAGGCACTGCGATAGTAATTTCCCCTTTGATCGCCCTGATGAAAAACCAGGTTGACCAGTTAAGAGCCTTTGGAGGCTCAGACAGCATAGCCCACTTTTTAAATTCATCATTAACAAAATCAGATATCGGAAGAGTAAAGGATGACGTTTTAGCCGGCAAAACCAAGCTGCTGTACGTTGCTCCAGAATCGCTCACCAAACAGGAAAATATTGATTTTTTACGCCTTAACCAGGTATCGTTTGTAGCGGTTGATGAGGCGCACTGTATTTCGGAGTGGGGGCATGATTTCCGCCCGGAATACCGCAAGATCAGGCAGGTGATCAGCAATATTGGCGATAATATCCCAATTATTGCATTAACAGCTACAGCAACCCCAAAAGTGCAGCAGGATATTCAAAAAAACCTGCAAATGAACAACGCTACTATTTACAAGTCATCGTTTAACCGCTCGAACCTGTTTTACGAGGTACGCGCTAAACGCAATGTAATAAAGGAGATTGTTAAATTTGTTAAGCAAAACCAGGGTAAATCAGGGATCATATATTGCCTTAGCCGTAAAAAGGTTGAAGAAGTTGCTGAAGCGCTTAACCTTAACGGGATTAAAGCGTTGCCGTACCATGCCGGGTTAGATCCGAAAGTCCGCGCTGATACACAGGATAAGTTCCTGATGGAAGATGTGGATGTTATAGTTGCTACTATTGCCTTCGGTATGGGTATTGATAAGCCGGATGTTCGTTATGTAATTCACCATGACGTGCCAAAGAGCATGGAAGGCTATTACCAGGAAACCGGCCGCGCCGGGCGTGATGGGGGCGAAGGTGTTTGTGTTGCCTTTTATTCGGAAAAGGATATTGATAAGCTTCAAAAATTCATGAAGGATAAACCGGTTTCGGAACGCGAAATTGGTACCCAGATCCTGAAAGAAGTTATTGACTATGCCGAATCATCAGTTTGCCGCCGTAAGCAACTGCTTCATTATTTTGGTGAAAACTTTAACGAAGCAGGTTGTAACAATATGTGCGATAACTGTTGCGGACCTAAAGAGCATTTTGATGGCGAGCTGCACCTGCACAGGGCACTAAGCCTGATCAAACAAATTGGTGAAAAATTTGACGACCACCATATTATCAGCATCCTTATGGGTGCAGATAGCGCACAGATAAAAAATTACGAACATGACCTGCTTGATTATTTTGGATCGGGTAAAGAAGACGGCGTAAACTTGTGGAATTCCTTACTAAGGCAAGCCTTGCTGAATAATTTCCTGTCGAAGGATATTGATCAGTACGGTTTATTACGGTTAACTAAATTAGGAAATTCATTTATTGACAACCCATACAGCATTCGCTTTGTATTGAATAAACCGATTGAAGCAACGGATGACGATGATGACGCTGACGGCCCTAAACAAGGCGGTGGCGCATTAGATACAGAGTTATTGCAGATGCTTAAGGATCTGCGTAAAAAGCTGGCTAAACAAAAAGGATTGCCTCCGTTTGTTATATTTCAGGATCCGTCATTAGAGGAAATGTGTACGCATTATCCTATCACAACCGAAGAATTAAAACAAATCTCGGGCGTAGGGGCAGGGAAGGCGCTGAAATTCGGCAAGCCTTTTACCGACCTGATCCAGAAATATGTGGAGGATAATGATATTGACCGCCCTATTGATATGGTGATCAAAAGCGCTGCCAATAAATCGGCGCTTAAAGTGTTTATCATTCAAAACATCGATCGTCATTTAAATTTAGACGATATAGCTGCTTCAAAAGGATTATCATACGAAGAGATCCTGAAAGAGGTCGAAACTATTGTAAATTCAGGCACCAAGCTTAATTTGAATTATTACATTGACGAAATTATTGATGAGGACAAGCAGGAAGAGGTATTTGATTATTTCCGCACCGCCGAAGTTGATTCAATAGATGATGCATTAGCCGAGCTTGGCAGTGATGATTATACCATTGAAGAAATTCAACTAATGCGGATAAAGTTTTTATCCGAAATGGGGAATTAAGCTGAGAGGAAAGCGTAAAGCAAAAAGACCAAAGCAGAAAGCGTAAAGAAAAGGGATTTTAACTCTCTGCTTTACGCTTTCTGCTTTTAGCTTTCACCTCATTTAGCTATTATCTTAAACTCAGTCCTGCGATTCTTTTTACGATCCTCTTCGGTTGTGTTTGGCGCAATAGGTTGTGTTTTGCCATAACCTTTGAAAACAAGTCTGTCGGCAGCAATTTTACTGCTTACAAGGTATTGGTAAACAGATTTTGCCCGGTTCTCTGAAAGGGTTTGATTTAGCTGATCATTACCTACATTATCCGTATGGCCCGAAATCTCAATATGTACAGTTGGGTTTACTGTTAAAAACGATACCAATTGCTGTAATTCAGCAATCGACTCGGTTTGCAGGTCGAATTTATTAGTATCAAAAAATATGTTGTTCAGGATCACTTTATTGCCAACTTCTATTGGCTCCAGCAAAACGAAAATATTATATGGATTTTTAGCTTCATGGCCGATCAGTGAGAAATTTGCTGAATAAAACAGGTAGCCACTTTTTGAAATATTTAAACCGTAGTCTTTACCCGCTGTTAATGTGGCTAAAAAATCGCCTTGTGTGGCATCACTGTAATCCTGGTAAACTGACTCATTTTTTTGAAGGTCGATTATTTCAACAGCAGCTTTCAGCGGCGCTTTGGTTTTTGCATCGTTCACTATACCTTTTACATAGGTAACCAGCTTTGGCCGTAAATTTGGTGGTAATTCAAAAGTATAAATATCAAAGCCGCCAAAACCATTTAAGTTATTTGACGAAAAAAATGCATAACTGCCGTTAGCTGTTAAGGTCAATCCGTTTTCATCTCCGCTGGAGTTGATCGGGTAGCCGAGGTTCTCAGGCTTTTGCCATTTGCCATCTTTATCCAAACGGCTCATAAACAGATCTTTTCCGCCTAAACCTGGCCATCCATTCGAACAGAAATAGAATGTGCTGTCATCAGGGTGGATGAATGGTGATTGCTCATCGTAAATAGTATTGATGTTAGGCCCCAGGTTTTCAGGCTCGCCCCAGCCTTTTTCTGATAATGATGATTTCCAGATGTCATAACCTCCATAACCGCCTTTACGGTTACTCACAAAGTAAAGCGTTTTTCCATCTGCGCTGATTGACGGCTGCGACTCCCAGCCTGTAGTATTAACCGGTGGACTCAGATCAAATGGTTTGCCCCAGTCATTCCCTTTTTTTTGCGCTATATATATATCACAGCGCCCAAGCCCATCAGGGCGATTGCAACCGGTAAAAAATAAGTACTTGCCGTCCTGCGAAATAGATTGCGCACCTTCATTATATTGGGGTGTGTTTATCTGATCACTTAAATAGGTAGCTGTTTGCCATTTATTATTCAGCTTATCACTTTTATAAAAATCCTCGTTGTTATTTATTTTTCGGGTAAATATCAACGTAGCTTCATCAGCAGTAGCTACAGGCAGGTATTCATCAGCTTCGGTGTTAATTTCGGGGCCCAGGTTAATGGGTTTAAAGGGGACAGGGTGTGCTAGTGCCTGGATACTGAATTTACAGTCGGCAATCAGCTTTTGAGCATAATAAGTATTCTGAGCTGTGATGTTTGGGTAGGTTAAATACTTTTCCAAATGCTGCTGTGCCAATTCATATAGCGCATTACTAATTTCCATTTCGCCGGCTTTAAGATATACGGCCCGGTTAAATTCAGGGTTTAAAGCAATTACCTTATGAAATTGTTCGATGGATGCTTTGTAGTTACGCATCTGCCGCAACAGGTCACCTAATACAGCGTGGGCTTCAACAAACTTATCGTCGGCTTCAATTGCTTTTTGTAAATTACCAATAGCATCATCATATAGGTGATCGTCCAAACTTTGATTAGCAAGGGCAAAATATTTAATAGCTTCTCTATCGGTAGTAGAGTATTGCCTCTGTTGGGCGATTGTATAATTGGTAATAAAAAATAACAGAACCGAGAACACAATTACTCTCATTGGTTTTGATACGTGCTTTTGTAACCTAAGTTACGTTTATTTTTTAGGTTTTAGATTTGAGACCTGAGATATGAGATTTGAGATTATTTGTAAGCCGGAGTTCTAAATATAATTTGCTTCCCTTTCTTCTTTTCATGTCTCACGTCTCAAATCTCATATCTCACATCTAATTCTACGGGATATTCAGATACTTATGTGTTTGTAAAGAGATCTCCCACTGCGGATTATTCATTACATACTCAACAATCAGCGGGATCATTTCTTTTGATTTTGACCATTCTGGCTGTAAAAACAGCTTACAGCTTGGAGAAACAAGTTTGGCGTTTTCTTCAGCAAAAGCGAAATCCGATTTATTAAATACAATTACCTTAAGCTCATCGGCATTGGCAGCAACCAGGTGCATTGGTGATTTGAATTTTTTGGGAGATAAACAGATCCAGTCCCAGCTGCCTGACAGCGGATACGCCCCGGATGTTTCTATAAAAGTTTTGATGCCTTTTTTTTGCAGACCGGCAGTCAGGTAATCTAGGTTATAGATCAAGGGCTCTCCACCGGTTACTACTACCGCTTTTGAGGGGTGTTTGGAGGCATTTTCGACAATCTGATCGGCAGCTGTTAATGCGTGAAGCTCGGCGTCCCAGCTTTCTTTAACATCGCACCAGTGGCAGCCCACATCACAACCACCAAGGCGGATAAAATAAGCAGCCTTACCTGTATTGAATCCTTCCCCCTGTATCGTATAAAACTCTTCCATTAAAGGAAGCAATGTGCCATCTTCCGGTATTTGGTGTGCCATAATTAAGCTGCAAAGGTACCGTTTTTAAGCTTAAAGCGGAAAGCAAAAAGCTTAAAGCTAAGACACAATAAGGTAAATTTACATTTCGATCATAAAAAGCTTTCGGCTCTATTCTTTTTGCTTTCGGCTTTTTTTACTATTATTACTTAAAATTTCGCATCATGAAAAAACTATACTTACCGGTAATATTTTTCGTTTTGCTTTGCTTTTCTTCATGTGTTGATATTGAAGAACAATATAATTTTAAACAGGACGGATCATGTAACGTAGTTTATGGTTTTGATATGGGCAGCGCCGTATCAGTATTGATGAACCTGATGTCGGATTCTGTTAAAGCAACCCCTCAATTTTCGTTGGTAAAAGACACTACCTTAAACTTTTATACGGCCCTGCCTGATACCACCCAGCTTAAAATGAGTACGGAAGAGGCTAACATGGCTAAAAGCAGTAACCTATCAATAAAGATGGATCTGAAAAAAAGCATAATGAAGGTAAGCGTTAATCACCTGGCTAAAAACTCAGCCGACCTTGAATATTATCTCAAGCACATTTCAAAGATCTCAATGAACAGTCAGCTTAAATCTATTTCAAAAGAGGAGAAGCAGCCTTTAGGCTTTGATGCCCAGCAACTGGTTGCTGGAGAGGATTATTACACTTATGAAATTACTCCGCATAAATTTTACCGGATTATTGATAAAGTGAAGTTTAATGCGTTTTTAAAGAAAACCTCATCAGCGTTTTCAATGGCAAAAGCCATGCTGATTGATATGCCTTATAAGGTGATCCTGAATTTCGCCAAACCTGTAAAAAAAGTAAACAATCCCAAAGCCATCGTATCAGCCGACAGGAGACGGGTTACCCTGATCACCAATATGGATGATGTAATGAAAAACCCGTCATTAATGAATTTAAAGATCGATTTTTAATATTTATGAAATGGTATTGGGCTGCGGATGTAGAAGACGTTGAAAAGCCTTTCATGAAAAAAGTAAAAGTAACCGGCAAAAGCATCTGCATTGTCGGGTATGGGGGAAAGCTATTTGCAGTGTCCGCAATCTGCCCGCATCAGGGTTTTGATCTAAGCTCAGGCTGGTGCAAAAATGGAAAAATAATTTGCCCGCTTCATGGTTATTCCTTTGATTTGCAAACCGGCAAAGGGAGTGAAGATTACCTGAAAACCTATGCGGTAAAAATACAGGACAATAGCCTGTATATCGGGATCAGTTCCGTTTGGGACGATATAAAGAAAGTATTTAATAAATGAACGTAAGAGCAATTGATTATATAACCGAAGATTTTTATGAATCGCTTAGCTTCCAGGATGGTGAGCTGCCCGACCTGGAAACTGTAAGCGGACTATTTTATGCTGACGGGCTGCTGGTAAACAATAGCTTTGGCAAGCCGGTTACTTTTACCGCTGAAACATTTACCCGGGCGCTGGAGTCACAGATTGTTGCCGGCACTTTATTACAGTTTATGCAGCGGGAACTATATTCAAAAACTGAAGTATTTGGCAAAGTGGCGCAACGCCTTAGCGTATATGAATACAGCTTTGCCGACCATGAAATAGAGAACCTTCCACGGGGCATTAACTACATTCAATTTATACTGGTTGACGATAGCTGGCGGATTACCTCAATGGCCTGGAACGATGAGAATGAGAATTACCAGATTCCTGGGGAGTATTTGGGTTGATTGACTGCCCTCTCCGTCATGCCGAATTTATTTCGGCACCCCACAGGACATTCCCGCATGCATGATGTATACTTAGCATGTGAGGTGCTGAAACAAGTTAGTCATGATCGATTTCTCTTTGTCATTCTGAGCGCGAGCGAAGAATCTTCGCTCGCGCTCAGAATGACAAAGGCTTTTAATCAACTTATGAATAAACTTCCTTATTAGCGGAAGCCAATGTATTCTTCAGTAATCCAATAATAGTCATTAAGCCAACACCACCGGGTACGGGGGTGATCCATGAAGCTTTTGGGGATACATTTTCGAAATCAACATCGCCATAAAGCTTAAAGCCGGATTTTGTTAAGGTGCTGGTTTCACGGTTCATGCCTACGTCAATTACCACGACGCCGTCTTTTACCATATCGGCGGTAATAAAGTTCTTTTTGCCGATGGCTACTATAAGGATGTCAGCATCAAGCGTGAATTTTTTGATATCTGGCGTGCGGCTGTGGCAAATGGTTACCGTACAATTGCCCGGAGTGGTGTTACGCGCCATTAGGATACTCATTGGCGAGCCTACAATATTGCTGCGGCCAACAACCACACAATGTTTACCTGAAGTATCAATGCCATATTCTTTCAGCATTAAAGTAATACCATAAGGGGTAGCCGGGATAAATGATGGCAGGTTGCGCTGCATGCGGCCAAGATTAACCGGGTGAAAGCCATCCACATCTTTGCGGTAATCTATCTTTTCGGTTACTTTTTCAGGATCAATATGTTTGGGTAGTGGCAGCTGAACAATTATACCGTCAATATCGGCATCTGCATTAAGCTCGGCCACTTTAGCTAATAATTCCTCTTCCGTAACATCACTTTCATAACGCACCAGGGTTGATTTAAAGCCTACGGCTTCACAATTTTTTATTTTACTGGCAACATAAGTTTCGCTGCCGCCATCATGACCAACCAGCACAGCCACCAAATGTGGTTTGCGACCGGTGTCTGCCAATATTTTAGCCGCTGATTCAGCTATTTCACCTTTAAGTTTTTCTGATACGTATTTTCCGTTTAATAAATTCATTTTTTGAGATTTGAGATTTGAGATTTGAGATTTGAGATTTCTCTCTAACTCCATTCAAATCAATTTTTCCTGAGATAGAAGATTTGGTCTCACGTCTCAAATCTCATATCTCACAGCTAACCTAATCCAGTTTCAGCACCGCCATAAACGCTGATTGCGGAATCTCCACATTACCAACCTGCCTCATGCGCTTTTTACCTTTTTTCTGTTTTTCCAATAGCTTGCGTTTACGGGAAATATCACCGCCGTAACATTTGGCCGTAACATCCTTACGCAGGGCCTTTACGGTTTCACGGGCTATGATTTTGGCGCCTATTGACGCCTGGATAATAATTTCAAATTGTTGGCGCGGGATCAGCTCTCTTAATTTTTCGCAAATCTTTTTACCGAAATCGTATGAGTTACCCCTGAAGATCAATGATGACAAGGCATCAACAGGTTCAGCATTTAAGCGGATATCCAAACGTACCAGGTCTGACCGGCGGTAACCAATCTGGTGGTAATCAAAAGAGGCATAGCCTTTTGATATGGTTTTCAGTTTATCATAAAAATCAAAAACAATCTCGCCCATAGGCATTTCAAAGATCAGCTCAACACGATCAGAAGTTAAGTACGACTGATTTTTTATGAAACCGCGCTTTTGAATACATAACGACATTACCGGCCCAACAAATTCAGATTTAGTGATGATGGTTGCCTTAATATAAGGTTCCTCCACATAATCAATCTTGCTTGGATCAGGCAGGTCTGACGGGTTATTTACCACAATAGGCTCACCACGGGTTGTAAACGCAATGTACGATACGTTGGGCACAGTGGTGATCACTGTCATATCAAACTCGCGCTCTAACCGCTCCTGAATGATCTCCATGTGCAGCATTCCAAGGAACCCGCAACGGAAACCAAAGCCTAATGCTGCAGATGATTCCGGTTCAAATACAAGTGATGCATCGTTCAATTGCAGCTTGGCCATTGATTCGCGCAATTCCTCGTACTCGTCTGTATCAACCGGGTAGATGCCGGCAAATACCATTGGTTTTACCTCTTCAAAACCCTGGATCCCGGTTTCGCAAGGACGGGCAATAGTAGTGATGGTATCACCAACCTTTACTTCTCTTGATTCCTTAATACCCGATATGATGTAACCCACGTCACCCGTTTTGATCACGTCTTTAGGTAGCTGTTTTAATTTTAGCGTGCCAACTTCTTCAGCTATATACTGTTTTTCAGTGGCGAAAAATTTCACTTTGTCACCCTTGCGAATCTCGCCGTTAACCACTTTAAAGTAAGCCACAATACCGCGGAACGAGTTATAAACCGAATCAAATATCAATGCCTGTAAAGGAGCTTCCGGATCGCCGACAGGAGGGGGTACACGAGCTACAATGGCACGTAAAATATCATGTACACCCATACCTGTTTTGCCTGATGCGGCTAAAATATCTTCGCGTTTACAGCCAATAAGCTCAACAATCTGGTCTTTTACCTCTTCGGGCATAGCGCCGGGAAGATCCATTTTATTTAAAACCGGGATAATCTCCAGGTCGTTCTCTAAAGCAAGATATAAGTTGGAAATGGTTTGCGCCTGGATGCCCTGTGCCGCATCAACTATAAGCAAAGCGCCTTCGCAGGCTGCTATAGAGCGTGAAACTTCATAAGAGAAATCTACGTGCCCGGGCGTATCAATCAGGTTCAGGATATATTTCTGACCGTCAAGCTCGTAGTCCATTTGAATGGCATGGCTTTTTATGGTGATGCCGCGCTCACGTTCCAGGTCCATATCATCAAGCAATTGTGCCTGCGATTCACGCTGGGTTATGGTATTGGTATATTCTAATAACCTATCGGCAAGTGTACTCTTACCGTGGTCGATATGCGCTATTATACAAAAATTACGAATGTGTTCCATTGAAGCGCAAAAATAGCTTTTTAGGGCGACATTTTGTTATGGGAGATTTCGGAATTCGGAATTTTGATTTCGGATTTAGGTTTTCGGGTTAAAGCTTAGACATAAGTTAAAGTAAAATCGACTATTTCCGGCTTTTCAATAACAATAATTTCAGGATGGGCATTATCTTCAAAACACAATTCCAAAGCTTCTTGCAAATTAGTTAATGCTCCATCCTTAGTGTCGCAGAAGCTTGAAATATCAACATTCAAACACTGGGCTACAAAATAATCACTTTCTTTCCAAACTGCACTATTGATTTGAACAGTTTTCATATTATTCACTTTACCAAATTTAATAAAATTATATGATATGCAAATACGTTACCGCAAACTTCCAGCCAAGTTGTAGAATTTCAGCAGCTATGAAAGTCACTATAAAAGTTCAAATAAACAAGCAGTTAAATTAAAGGCGAAGTGAAAAAATATCCCATACCATAAGGTATCTTCCTTCAGGCGTACGTACCCTATAAAAATGGCGAAAGGAATGAGCCAGAACAACGAAATAAAACTAAGATGAATAATGGCGAACAAAAAAGCTGATATATAAATTGCCTGCGGAGCATCAGCAACTTTAAGCAGAATATTCAGTAAATATCCCCGGAAAGCAATCTCTTCAAAAAGCGCAGGAGTTACCGCTGTAAGCAGTACAACTACTATTTCGTAAAAAAAGTTACCCCTGGCAAAAATATAATAATGTTCTTCCTTTGAAAAGATCGCTATATTCAGCCAGCCCACCGTATAGTGTACTACGACTGACCCTGTCATGGCAATAGCCAGGTAAGCTGCCAGCTTTTGCCAAGAAAAGTTTCGCCATACAAGAAGTCGTTTGTTCTCTGTCCATTTATCGGCAAAAAAAGTGACAGCCGTGATCCATAGAACTACTTCAACCACTAAATCCCAAAATAACGTATTGAAAAATGAAACGAACTTTGAGACCGAGCATAAAAGTATATAAATACCGTAGAACAGGGCAGCCTGTTTCAGCAGCAGCCACTTGCTTTCCAAACTTAGCTCATTTGTTAAGATCTGTTTAGCGCCACAGATTGGGCAAAATCTACTGGATGAATTGATCAAGGTTCCACACTGAATGCAGGCCTTTTTATCAATCGTTGAACTGACTAGCTCCTCCAAAATTTATGAAAGGTTATTTTCTTTTCTGATCTTTTCTATTTCAATTGCCGATTTAAGCCCTTTTATCAATAAACCAATAATTATTATTTTAAGAAATATACCACGAACAATACTTATTGGATCAACAATTGCATCTAAAACCAATATAATAGCATATAAGCATAAACCGGATATAATGCATGCTAGTGGTTTTTTCCTGCTGTAACTACCAAGGGCTAAAAATACCATAGCCAAAATAAGATTAGTGATAAGCGCAGCAAAAGCGTTGGGATCATCTTTTTTTAGGAAATAAAAAACCGCGCCGCTAACTGCGAAAATGCCGCTCAGATAATAAAATACATTCCCTGCTTTCCTTACTTTGTCGTTAAAATGGAACAGGTCGATGTTCCGAAAATCATGCTGTAGTCGAAAATCTTTTTGTTCCTGTTCGGTACCTTTTAAAGGATAGCCACAATTTTGGCAAAAGGTATCCTCATCCGAAATATTTTTGTAGCAGATATTGCACTGTTCTGTCGGCTGAGCAGTTGTTAAAACAGGGGTTTCCATCAGTTTAAGTTTAAAAGTAATTATTTCTAAATATAAAAATAGAAATTGAATTTACAAGAGGGAGAGGCGAGGGTAAATAGAAAGAACCTTCGCCCGTACAAACGAAAGTAAGTTGCAACAATAAGATTCTGTTTACATAACCCCTTCCACAAAAACAGGCGTTTCCGTCACCTCAATACTCACCTTGCCATTGGTTGTATTAACGACTTTACTATCCATAACATCAGCGCCTATCTTTAAGGTGTGGATGTTTGCCTTTGTGGCTTTTCCTAAATCCAATGTATAAGTTGACTTTCTGCCGGTTTCATCGGGAATGGTTAATACATACATTATTTTGTTGCCCAATTGATATTGGTCAACCAAGGGATCTTTGCTGATGGTTTTTATATAATTATAATCGCCCATTAGTTTGGTGGCCTGTAAAATATAGTCGGCAGCGGGTCTGCGTTTTATACCTTCGGCGAGGCCTGATGTGGCATATTGAGTTGAGCCGCCGGCATGGTCATCAAACAGCTGGTAAAAGAATACCCGTTTAACACCATAACGGATGTATAGGAGGGAAGTGCGCAGGATCCAGTCGGCGTGGTTAGCCAATACTGTTTTTGCACCTATTGATTCGGCCCGCTGATAGCTTCCCGGGTTTATGTCATAACCCGTTTCAGTTACCCAAACTTCGGGATACTGCGGCAGGCTGTTTGCCAGATTAACAAAAGAGGTGGCTACGCTGCCGGAGATAGAAAGCTCAGGGGCTATCCCTGTTGTAGCCCGTTTTTGTATCCTAACATCCCCATTATTTGAATACAAGTGGTAGTTGATCACATCGAAGCAAAGATTAATACTGCCGTCTTTTTTATAACCGCGGTTTGTTTTGCACCAGTCTATTATCTTTTGAACGCGCTTTACATCGGCAGTTGCCAGGCCGCCCATAACTACCTGCATATTGGGGTCGGCGGCTTTTACGCCCACACCAGGCCCAAGCTTGCCCATGTTGCCATCATAAAATGCTGATAAATTTGCTGCGTACTGCTCGGCTGTTTGATGGGTTTCATCACCGCCCCACCATTTATCGCGTTCGTTGCCGCATTCAATATAGTTTACCAGGCCCATCCCAATTTTAACTTCATTAGGGATATCGCCATTCCAGCGTTTGCGGTCATCAACCTTTACAAGGGCTTTATCTACATTTTTATTGTAACCATATCTTGCGGTAAACTGGAAAGCGGCGCGTGCCTGATCGGCATAGGAGGCAGGGCTATTTAAGCTTTGTCCGTAAGGAGCTGGCGCGTTGTCATCATCCCTTGAGCTTGCCGGGTAGGTATTTTGCAGCCATTCGGGAATATTCTTCAGATCTGCTAAAACTAAAATACCATCCTGTTTGCAGCGTTCATAAATTATGTCATAGTCCCAGCCGCCATTATTGGTCGGGTTAAAAGTATAGTTGCCTTTTGTAGTTTCAACACGGTTCCAGCTCAGGTAATGCCTTAAAGCAGAAAAGTTTTTCACCAGAGCCATGTTATCCTCGTAAATATGCTTCCTGTCGTTCGGACTACCCGGGTTCTCTAAAAAGTTCCATTCATAACCATTTATCCCAAACATATTTTTTAACGGTACGGTATTACTGCTATGGTCAACATTTATTTGAGGTTGATTTATTGCATCTATTTTATTGGTATCCGGACTAATTGATGCTTTATTTAGATAGGCCACGCTATCTTCGGCATTACTTTTTGCACCCAACCTGCAGCTATATCCAAGCAATATGACAGCTATTATAATTAAAACAGGCTTTTGATAAGGTTTCCAACTCATAAATAATAATCTATTTCCGGATAAATTTTAATATGGATCCGCCAGATTAAATCCGGGCGGATTATTTAGGGGAATCTTTTATACGAATTTTTGGGTCGGCCGGTTTCAATTAACTCACCTCAAACTGTAATGCGCTCAGATACCTGTAAAGCCCCTGCTCGTTACCTATCAATTCCTGATGGCTGCCCGATTCAATAATTTTCCCTTTTTCCAGCACGATGATCTTATCAGCTTCGCGAATGGTTGAAAGGCGGTGAGCAATAATAATTGATGTGCGATTTTTCATCAGCTCTTCCAATGCCTCCTGCACCAGGCGTTCAGATTCAGAATCTAACGACGAAGTGGCTTCATCAAGTATCAGTATGGCCGGATTTTTTAATAAGGCCCGGGCAATGGCTATCCGCTGCCGCTGTCCGCCGGATAATTTAACACCGCGCTCGCCGACAATGGTATCATAAGCCTCGGGGAATGAGGTGATAAACTGGTGGGCATTAGCCCTTTGCGCTGCCTGGATAATTTCATCGTCAGATGCGGTGAGCTTGCCGTAAGCAATGTTTTCTTTTATCGTTCCGCCAAAAAGCATAACATCCTGCGGTACAATAGCTACCTGGTTGCGAATGTCGGTTAGTGAATAATCAGCGGCCGGTTTTCCATCAAATGATATTATACCACTTTGAGGATGATAAAACTGCAGCATCAATGCCGCCATGGTTGATTTGCCTGAACCGCTTGGCCCAACAATGGCAACCTTTTGGCCTGCTGCGGCATCAAAAGAGATCTCATTTAGTACGGTAAGCTCAGGTCTTGAAGGATAGCCGAAAACTACATTATTGAATGCAAGGTTACCTTCGATTTTTTGTTTAATGGTGTTGTTTTTTTCGTGGATAGAGATCTCCTCGCCTTGTTCATCCAAAATTTCCAGTACCCGCTCACTGGCGCCAACAGCCTTTTGCATATTTGCATACAACTCGGGGAAGCTGCCCATTGATGCGGCTACAAATACACCGTAAATAACAAACTCGGTTAGCTGCCCGATGGTAAGTTCGTGGTGACTAACCATTATTGAGCCATACCAAATAATAGCCACAATAGCCCCAAAAAGGCAAAAGACAATAAACGAGGCAAATAAACCCCTGAACTTTGCACCTTTTACGGCAAGCTTAACTACATCGCGTAAATTTCTGTCGTACCGGCCGGCTTCAAATGCTTCGTTCACAAATGCCTTAACGTTGGCAATACCCTGCAACGTCTCTTCAACAACCGTGTTTGATTCTGCCAGCTTATCCTGCGCCTGGCGAGAAAGTTTGCGGATAAACCGGCCAAACAATACCGCGACTACAACCAATACAGGGATCAGCATTAATAAGGTTAAAGTTAGCCTTGGCGATACGATCACTAAAAAGGTAATCCCCCCGGTTAATAATATCAGCTGCCTGATCATTTCGGCAAGGGTGGTGGTTATGGCATCCTGGATCTGTGAAA